>NZ_JADMQH010000060.1:0-1153 GCF_015559655.1 Bacteroides sp. 1001136B_160425_E2
TATTAAAATGCAACAAAATAAGAATCAGCAACTTGATGCGAAATTTAGGAAATTCATAAAAGTTCTGATAATGGCATAAATCCGAAATTTTGGATTTATGCCATATTTTCAAGAACTTAATGTTTCAGACACGCCATAACCGTGTGGCAGGTATCGGCAACACCAAAGGCTCTCAAAGGGCAATGAACCTCTTGTTCGCCATTCGTGACATCCAACTTCGTACAGGTCGTGACCTTGGGGCTACGTTTCTGTCGGGTACGGTGGTCGTGAACGCCCTTACCGAACTATATGTGATGTTCAAGTATTTGCGTCCGCAGGAGCTTCAACGGCAACGGATTAGCTGTTTCGATGCGTGGGCAGCCATATTCACAAAGAAAACGGCAGATTATGAGTTGAATGTGACAGGCTCGGTGAAGCGCAAAGAGCGTTTCCGTACTTACATCAAAGTACCGGAGCTGGCAATGTTCCTGCGTGAGATTACGGATTACTGTACAGCCGACATGATAAATCTTGACGTGCCTGAGAAGAACGTGCGTTTCCTCTCTTATCCCCCGACAATCGAGCAGGAGGAAATGATAGGACGCTTGGTATCTTTTGCCGGTAGCGGCCAGTGGGAGGACTTGGGGCTTGACGTTCCGCAACCCGACAACCTCGACAAGGCTAAAATGTTGGTTGCGACCAATGTAGCCCGAAAAATGGCTCTTGATATGCGCTTGTTGGGTTGCAAGTTCAAGGATGATGCCGATAACAAGGCTTCTATCTGTGCGAGGACAATCTATGACTACTATATACGCTCGAATGACAATCGGGGTACACAGTTCATCTTCAGCGATCTTGGTACATACAAACCGAACGAATGGAACATATATGCCGACATCAAAGAAAAGTTGGTACAACTCGGTATTCCTGCTGATGAAATACAGTTTATCCAATGCGCCACTACCGAGAGGGCAAGAAAAAAGCTGTTTGAAGAAATGAACAACGGCAAGGTGCGAGTTCTTTTTGGAAGTACGACCATGTTAGGCACAGGTGTGAACGCCCAGCAAAGGGCTGTGGCAGTGCATCACCTTGAAATACCTTGGGTGCGACATGAAGTCGCATAGATAATTGTTGGAATGATACTTACGGGTATCAGCTTTAACCCGCTGTTCCG
>NZ_JADMQH010000061.1:0-1139 GCF_015559655.1 Bacteroides sp. 1001136B_160425_E2
TAAGTCTCCGTATGGGCTAACATGTGAGGACGGGGACCTACTATCGACATATCACCCTTAAAGACATTGATAAACTGAGGAAGTTCGTCAATATTAGAACGACGGAGAAAGTTCCCAAAACGAGTTTTACGGGGATCATCAGCCGTAGCCTGTTTGCTATCAGCTTCATCGTTCACTTTCATGGAGCGGAATTTGTAACACACAAAATCCACACCATTCAAACCCGTACGCATTTGCTTAAAGAATACAGGACCGGGAGAAGTCAACTTTATGATACTTCCAACTATGAGATAAACAAAGGGAAAAACAGTAACCAAAAAAAGACCGGAGAAAACAACATCGAATAGCCGTTTTAAGATACGGTTCTCCATCTTACCCAAAGGCTCATAACGCAGATTCAAAATAGGCATATTGCCAACCATACTGTGCCAGATACGACGAGGAAAACCTTTACAAACATTAGGGACACCATGAAAATAAAGCAAGTGGTTCTCACAATAATTCATGATAGAGAAATTATAACGCCCCTCCTCCATTGACAAAGAACAAAAAACATGCTTGATTCCCGAATGTACAGACATGAAGTCTGAAAAACCGTCGGGATTACCCAGATAGGAACATTGGGAGGAAAAGACTTCATTCGGTTTTATATCAAAATAACCTACGACCTCATACAGCGAAGATGCCAGAGAATTCTCCATCTCCTCATACAACACCTGCATATTATTGCCTCCACCTATAAAAACAGCATAACGTCTATGCTTGCCCTTAGCACAATAAACTATCAGGAAATGGCGAATAATAATGCGATAAATACTTAAGATGACAAAGAGGAAAGAGAAATAAGCGACAAAGAAAAGAGGAGAATAAATAGAGATTCCACTAAAAGTCATGATACATGCCCAAAAGATGAAAAAAACTATAATATTCTTCAACACGCGCAATACAAGCTGATCGGGACGAATTCCCCGACTGTCCCAAACCCTCCCACGAGAGCCCGAACAGGCCAAATAGCAAAGACTTAACGAAGTCATCATCCATGAGACCCTACAAGAAAAAGGCAAAGAAACAAAAGCTTCCTCCCAAAAGAAAAGGAGAAAGAACAATACCAGATTCAGAATGATCAGATCTCCCAGAAC
>NZ_JADMQH010000062.1:0-1071 GCF_015559655.1 Bacteroides sp. 1001136B_160425_E2
ATGTCCGGGAGAACCGGGAAAAGTACGGTATCAAATTCCTTTCCGGCTTTTCTCCAGTACTGGCAGAAAAGGTATCAATTAGATGCAATCCTTTTGCTGATGGGCGATAGTTCCTGAATGGTGTCGGTATCATTTCTTTTATGATGCAGCCGTTTTCCTGTATTCAGATATAGAGAGAAACGACACAAAGAACTTTAGGGAAAAGAAATAGTAGTGCTATCTTTATCACTAAAATTATATATATCAATATTATATATACATATATTATTTGATTGACATCAACTTACGCCAAGTAACATTCAATTTATCTTGCATAATCACATACTCTGCCATTTTCTTTTCTACCTCATTAAGAACCTCTTGATTAACTTCTTCCTTATGAATATTTACATACCTAGCCAATTGATTTATATTATTTCCTATACGTTTCATTTCCAAACAAATTTCATCCATTGAACGAATAAATTCTTTAGGGTCAATAAGACCAACTCCTTTCCTAAAGACTCTCTGCCTAAAATAATCTGACATACATTTATTAGATTTAGAAGCTTTAGTTAGTTCTTCATATTCTAAATTTGTCAGACGAACTTTCACTATTCTATCTCTTTTATTTGCTTTCATACTATGATATTAAATAATATATGCCCCCAAGTTGCGAGGGGGCTAAACTCCTGATTTATCAGGCAAGATTTGGTTTTTGTGGACACAAAAACACATCTTGCTATTAATTTCTACAAACGCAAATATATAAATTCCTAAACACCCTGCCAAACAAAAGGGAAAAGAATACTATAAGATTATTTTTTGGTATCATAATAATGTTCTTTTTTCGTCCATGTCCGGGAGAACCGGGAAAAGTACGGTATCAAATACTTTCCCGGTTTCTCTCCAGTACTGGCAGAAAAGGTATCAATTAGATGCAATCCTTTTGCTGATGGGCGATAGTTCCTGAATGGTGTCGGTATCGTTTCTTTTATGATGCAGCCGTTTTCCTGTATTCAGATATAGAGAGAAACGACACAAAGAACTTTAGGGAAAAGAAGATTCTTCGTGTTGCTCTTTCTGGAAGTG
>NZ_JADMQH010000006.1:0-123971 GCF_015559655.1 Bacteroides sp. 1001136B_160425_E2
TTATTTTAGATTACCCCCGTTTTGGCCGTCAAACCGTTTTTTGGGGGGAATGCTTAAAGATACAAAAAAGGCAACTAACTCGCAATGAATTAGTTGCCTTAAATTTTCCTATTTCAGGAATATCCCTATTTATAAATAATCAGATGGAAAGCTTCTTAAGTTGTTTACACCAATCTTGAAAATATAAAATTAATCGATTTATATCATTTTTATCAGGTATAATGCCATTATGCGCAATAATATTTCTAACTCTTTCAAGCTCTTCAAATCGTAGTTCTATGAATTTTAAATCAGCAATAAAGGGCGTGAATAAATTTTCGTATTTTCGTATAATTTTTAATAAATCGCTCCAATCCAAATAAAATAGAGGGGATGTCCCTCGTTGGCAAATCCATTTCAGTTTTTGCTCACGCGACATGCGTTCTTCTACTTTCTTTTTAAAATCTGTATTTTTTATAATATTCCACCAGTCCTCACCAAAATTTGATGAAAATATTTTTAATATAAAATGCCTTGCAGAATTTTCAAAACAAAAAATAATTAGATACAATTCTGCCATTTTATGAGCATTTTCAATATCTGTATTTTCTAAAAAAGGAGTATTTTCTAAAGATATTTGGAGTTGAATTTTCGTTTCATCTTCAAATAAATGGTTGAATTTCTGGTCTAATACCTCAAGAATAGCTCTATTGAGTTTATAATTACCATTTTCACCCTTTGTTATTCTTTTATCTAATCTTAAATGTTCCGATAATCGAAATTTATTATATTCTGGCAAGTGAGCCTGTTTAAAATAATTATTTATTTCATTTATAGATATTGAATTTCTATTTGATACCTTTTGGTGATACCAAATTATTAAAACAGCAGCATCTATTTTTTTCTTTTGAAATGCAATTTCAGAAGCTTTGCAAAAGTCATCAAATTTCAGTTTCATCATTACTTTCTTTCTTTTTTCCTCTCTTGCTTGTACGTGAAGTACCTAATTTCCATTTATCTTCTATTTCAGGATTTAGAACTTCTAATAAAAATTCTTTAGCCGCATCTCTTCCCGGAGCCTTTAGTTCAACTTTATCTTCCTTTACACCTACTAAATTATTATTAATTAACCAAGTACGCCAATTGGAATCTTCTAAGCTCGCATCTCTTAAAATTTTAGTTAAATCTATTCTTTGAACTTCTTCAATACCTAATTTATATTGATAATACATAAATAGCAATGTTAATCTTATACCCGCATCTCTTTTAGATTTGGCTTTCAATCTTGTTTCTTGTAAGGATGTTTTTCCATTGCTATTTTTGAATACTTGATTAAGTTGTTCCAATTCATCGTCTACGACTTCTACCGTATCTATATTCTCTCCTTCACTACTATTATGAGGAAGTAAGCTTGCAGAGATTTGTGTCTTTGATTTAAATGTATTTTTAACAGGTAATTTGTCGTTTATAATCAATCCAATAGCTTCACCTATACTACCACCAACTGTATCAGTAAAGCATGCTTTAAAAGAACGTGAATTTTTAGTCTCTGAAAATTCAATAGTATTCATATTTGCATTAACTTCTATATTCAATGCTTTTCCACAATTAATACATACCTTTGCATTGGGAAAGAGAGGTTCATTACATTCTATACACCTAATTTGTTGGGTACAAAATGGGCAAAATTTAGCGTTATCTGGTATATTCTGTTTGCAATAAATACATTCCATAACAATCTGAGTGTTTAATTAATAGCACAAAGATATATAATTTTTAGATATGTTAAAGTCTTTATTATGCAATATTTCATTAAATGCCTTGTTTTCGCAGAAAATTATTATCTTTGCAACAACTCAAACAACCACCGCAACACCAAGCAATCTAAAGAATTGCACACGTGGGGTTATTAGTGGGAGAAAGAATTAAGAGCTTGCTAAGATATTGAATATGTGAGGAATAAATCTAAGGTTCATCTTCCGTACGCACCGCATCTAGAAAATAATTGCTATCTCTTTTTTCCATCATATCCCCATTTTATATAAATGGCTCCCCAGGCAAATCCAGCTCCGAATGCGGTGAGAATCAGACTATCTCCTTTTTTGAGTTTATCTTCAAAATCCCAAAGGCAGAGTGGAAGAGTGCCTGCACTGGTATTGCCGTATCGTTCGATGTTAACCATGACCTTTTCGACAGGAACTTCCAAACGTTGTGTTACGGCAGTAATAATACGTTGATTAGCCTGATGGGGAATCATCCAGTCGATATTGTCTTTGCTTAGATGGTTTCTTGCAATAATAGATTCACAAGCATCTGCCATGTTAGATACTGCATATTTGAATACGGTGCGTCCTTCTTGGTAGATGTAGTGCATTTTATTATCCAATGAATAATAAGAAGGGGTGCATACGGAACCACCGGCTTTAATATGTAAAAAAGGTAATCCTTTACCATCTGTTCTTAACACAGCATCCATAATACCTAAATCTTCAGTAGTAGGTTCAAGCATGACGGCTGCTCCGCCATCGCCAAAAATCGGACAAGTTGCCCGGTCAGTATAGTTTATTATTGACGACATCTTTTCAGCACCTACAACTACCACTTTCTTGTAATTTCCGGAACGGATAAAATTGGCTCCTGTCTCCAATGCATATAAAAAACCACTGCAAACGGCCTGTATGTCGAAAGCAAAAGCTCTTTTTAGTTCCAGTCTCTCACATAAAATAGAAGCAGTGGAAGGAAGGCGGTAATCAGGAGTTGTTGTAGCTACAATTACCAGATCAATATCATCTGGACTTGTGTGGGTACGTTTTATCAATTGTTTGACAGCTTTACGAGCTATGTAAGAAGTTCCCAGTCCTTCATCTTTCAGAATACGCCTTTCCTTAATGCCAATACGCCCCATAATCCATTCATCGGTGGTATCTACCATTTTGGATATCTCATCATTGGTTAAGATATAATCGGGTACATATCCTCCGACTCCTGTAATTACTGCGTTTATATTTCCCATTTGTTTTATCTAGTTTGGTAAATTGAATAAGGAGGTTGATTCAAAAATAAGAATGCGGGCGCAAATATATGGAAAAGAGACTGAAATCCAATACTAGTTTGTAATACTGTAGCCTTTTTAATTAATAAAAAAGAATATTTGACCAAAATCTGTCTAAAATTTTAATTGACTACCTTTGTATAAGGTAATTGACTATCGTAAACGCTTGATTAATAGAGAATCGTGAGTGTTGTATGGATTAGATAATCTTTCGATAATACTTTCATCGTACATCTTATTGAAGAAATACCGCGTGCGACTGCGTTTCCAACCCCATAATTTTACCCAATGAGCGATGGACATTACAGACTCACCCTTCCGACATTGAAATGTGTACTGGTGATGTGATATTCCACAGTACTATAATTGACATGGTTAATACCAAAATAAACGCGTCAAAGTATCCTGTTGCATTTTTAGTTACTTTTATTTGCTCTTCGAATAAGACTTTAGGGAGGAGAAGGTATCTCTTAAGTATTTCTGCTAGTAGATTTAATTATGTTTTGGCGGAATGCTTTCACTGCTGAACAATTATGCTGATAGCTGGGAAAATAAGCTACTGTCACTTCAGACAGTACATGGCAGCCATGAAGCAGTCAGTCAAAAGATGGATTATCCATTGTTTAAAATATTTAAATATTATGCAAAAATATAATTCGTTTCACCGGAAGGAAAAAACGATCTTATAATGCTGGTAATTTAAATGTGTTATAAGTATGAATATTTTTTAAATAAAAATCTAATTATTTAAACAATCTTCTCTATATTTGCAGGTGAAATTAAATTTTATATGGCGTTTTGCCATTTTAATAATCAGTAATGTCAAGCCGTTTATATATAACTAAATTTTATAATATTGAAAGAAATAGAGACCATAAAAGATCGTTTACAACGAAAGCGAGAACACTACATCCATCAGGAAGAGAAAATGGAACAAATGAAATGTACAATGCAAAATACTGGTGAGGAAATAGAGCAACTGGAATATGTTCTTAGTGAAATGGAACATATATCGGATATGCATCGTGAACCACGACTAATTCTCAAAGCCAAAGTGGGAGATGTGTTTGCATATCTCTGCCGGGTGTTTGAGTTTTTGCAGCATCGTTTAAAGCTGCATTTCAAATATAAACTGGCATGTGAAGTCATCTTTGCCCGTTATCAATATCAAAGTCGGTCGCATACTCCCAGGCGGGAATATCAAAGTTTTGCTACCATATTGACTTATTTTATACGTGAAAGAGGAATGACGGACGAGTGATTTCAAAAATATCGAAATATAGAGATAATAACATGAAAAACAAATGTTTTAGGAACAGAAATGACGGATTTGATATTTTTTCCTTATTTTTGTGTGTCCATTTTTGAATGATATGATACAGATAATACGATTAAAAGGAAAAGATAAACACTTATATCGGCTTCTGGCGCCGATGGTGATGGATCCCGAAGTGATACGCGCAAACAATAATTACCCTTTTAAGACGGGCGAAGAGTATGTGTGGTTTATTGCTATTGAAGATAAAGAAGTGGTGGGCTTCCTACCGGTGGAACAGAAAAATCGGAAGAAAGCTGTAATCAATAATTATTATGTGAAGGCAGAAGACACCGAACGGGAGGAAATCCTGTCGCATTTGTTGCCTGCCGCCATTGCGGAATTCGGGCCTGAGAGCTGGTTGCTCAATTCGGTCACACTGGTACAAGATAAAGAAACATTTGAAAAGTTTGAATTTGTATCCATGGACAAGAAATGGACACGGTATGTAAAAATGTATAGATAACTTATGACGAAAAAGAAAATAGCAGGCACAAAGAATGTATATGAATTAGCACAAGAACGACTGAAAGTTATATTTAATGAATTTGATAATATATATGTGTCATTCTCTGGAGGTAAAGACAGTGGGGTACTGCTGAATATGTGTATTGACTATATTCGGAAGAATAAGCTGAATATACGTCTGGGAGTTTTTCACATGGATTATGAAATCCAGTATAAAATGACCATCGACTATGTAGACCGGATACTGGAGGCTAACAAGGATATTTTGGATGTGTACAGGGTGTGTATTCCTTTCCGTGTGGCTACCTGCACTTCGATGTATCAATCCTTTTGGCGTCCCTGGGAAGATAATAAAAAGAATATATGGGTTCGTTCCATGCCTAAAAAGGCAATGACCAAAGATGATTTTCCTTTTTATAATACAACCATGTGGGATTATGAGTTTCAGATGCGTTTTGCGCAATGGATACATAACAAAAATGACGCAGTACGCACTTGTTGTCTGATCGGAATCCGTACACAGGAAAGTTTCAACCGGTGGAGATGTATCTATATGAGCCGCAAATTCCAGATGTATCATAAATACAAATGGACTTCAAAAGTCGGGAATGATATTTATAATGCCTATCCTATATTCGACTGGAAGACGACGGATGTATGGACGGCCAATGGAAAATTCCAGTGGGATTATAATACTTTATATGACCTTTACTATCGTGCTGGAGTCAATCTGGAGCGTCAGCGTGTAGCGAGTCCTTTTATTAATGAAGCGCAGGAGAGCCTACAACTTTACCGGGTGCTTGATCCTAATACTTGGGGCAAAATGGTCGGAAGGGTGAACGGCGTGAACTTTACCGGTATGTATGGCGGTACTCATGCGATGGGATGGCAGTCGGTGAAACTTCCCGAAGGATATACATGGCGCGAGTTTATGTATTTCTTGTTGTCCACTTTGCCGGAACGGGCGAGGAAAAACTATCTCCGTAAACTTTCAGTAAGCGTGAATTTCTGGCGGACAAAAGGCGGATGCCTGAGTGATGCCACCATTCAAAAGCTGATTGATGCGAAAGTACCGATTATCGTTATGGACAACAGTAATTACAAAACGTTGAAAAAACCGGTACGTATGGAGTATCAGGATGATATTGACATTCCGGAATTCAAAGAAATACCTACGTATAAGCGAATGTGTGTTTGTATTCTCAAGAATGATCATGCCTGCAAATATATGGGATTCTCACCTACAAAGGAGGAGATGAGTAAGAGAAGCCAAATTATGGAACAATATAGAATCATAGTATCATGAGTGTAGATAAAAGCCCTGTTTACGAGGTAAAAGCGGTACCCGTAGAAAAAGTATATGCGAACGATTATAATCCGAATGTCGTTGCACCGCCTGAAATGAAGTTGCTGGAACTCTCTATTTGGGAAGATGGCTTTACGATGCCATGTGTATGTTACTACAATAAAGATGAAGACCGTTATATCTTGGTGGATGGTTACCATCGCTATACGGTATTGAAAACTTCCCAACGAATCTATAAGCGTGAAAACGGTTTGTTGCCGATTGTGGTGATAGACAAAGACTTGTCTAACCGTATGAGTTCGACCATCCGGCACAACCGTGCGCGTGGAATGCATAACATTGAACTGATGTGCAACATTGTTGCAGAGCTTGACAAAGCAGGTATGTCCGATCAATGGATAATGAAAAATATTGGTATGGATCGTGATGAATTGTTGCGCCTGAAACAAATTTCAGGACTTGCAGATCTGTTTGCTAATCGCGAATTCAGTATTCCTGATGAGGTAGCACCTACGGAAACTGAGCGTAAAACCTTATAATCTGATAGTTATATATATACAGAAATTGAACATTCTGTCATTTAGGCGCAAATTATGCAAGTTATTAGCCTATTTTGTTGTATAAAATAGCTATGCCTTTTGTCTAATTTGTGCCTGAGTTGTGTCTAAATGACACGGAAAACTATAACTTCCCTCCATTGTCCAAGTTTTTATGAAAGAAACTTGTGAATTTTAAAATGTTCGCATATCGAAAGAAATGAGAATATTGAATATTTTTGTTGTGAATTTCGTAACCTCGTTATTCGCTACCTGCATAATTAGCCCCTTTATTCTGAGTTGATTCTCTGTAACAGAAATGAATACAATTTTGTATCTCCTTTAATATTCCGAAATTTGCAATATGAGATTTGGACAAAAATATTGTCCTGAGAGAAAAGCAAAAAGAGAAGTAAGAGATATACGAAAAGTAGAAGAAAGTACATTAGAGAATTGATGAGAGAAATAACAAGACTTACAACCAGTTTTTTATATTTGATTTTTTTATTATCTGCGGTGGGGTGTGTGCAGGAGTTGAATGTGATTAGCATTCTCATCCAATTAACACCGGAGGTGACAACTTGTGCGGATATATATGCCAGGTTGTTGACTAAACCGTTGAGCAATTCTTTGCTTTGCCTTCTGTCTTATAGTGATACTCAAGAATCTATCCCCATGAATTATATTATGTATGAGTCCGGCATTCAGAACAACACCTGTCTGAACATTCAAGGGACTTACAAAAGTCAAGACTCTTATTACAAGATACCGATAGTCACTTCCATTGGTCTGGTGATAACACCGGTAACAGTTGGGAGCTCTGACTAGCTGATGTGGTATGAAGGAAGACAAAGAGAAACAGGTGGTAAGATGATATGTATATAACATTAAAAACAGGAAATTTGGAAAAAGAAGTTCATATTAGACAAAGGAAAGCTGTTCCTGCTGCGGGAAGTACGCTTCAGCTCATGCCTACTGGAAATTCAAATTCAGAGGTGTATGAAATCAACTATTTCTGCCTTACGGGCGAAGTGGATGAAAGTGCTAAAAATTGGATTCGCCTGTATTCTTCCGTAATGCCGGAAGAACATACAGGAGAAGAACGCATTATCGTTGAAGACGGTAAGATATACATTAAGGTATTGCCCAATATAGAGGCGGATTCCAGAAACGGAATCGTACATCTCACAACAATGGTATCTTCCGCTAGAACGGGTATCAGTAATGTGCAACGCATAAAAATAGATGTTACTCAATTAGGGCAATAAACAACAGTAAATGTGATATAAATGAAGAAAGTTGCTATACTCATATTATTCATGCTCGGATGTGCTATTTCCGAGGGGCATGCCCAGAAGGTTGCGCTGAAAAGCAATCTGTTGTATGATGCTACTACTACCATGAATTTGGGGCTGGAGATCGGACTGGCGCGTAAATGGACGCTGGATATTCCGATCAATTATAATCCGTGGAAACTTTCCGACGGCAAACGTCTCCGTCATTGGGGAATACAACCCGAGGTCCGTTACTGGTTTTGCGAGAGTTTTCGGCGTATGTTTGCCGGAATACACGGACATTATGCCGATTTCAATGTAGGAGGGTGGCCCGACTGGTCTTTTATCAGTAACAATATGCAGCATACGCGTTATCAGGGATATCTTTATGGCGGTGGCTTTTCCGTAGGATATTCGTGGATTCTGAAAAAGCGCTGGAGCATAGAAACGTCTGTTGGAGTGGGATATGCGCACATTGTATATGATAAGTATCCTTGCGCTACCTGTGGTACGAGATTGAAGGAAAGCAGCAAAAACTATTTCGGGCCTACTAAGGCAAGTGTGTCACTTATTTATGTAATTAAATAATGAGGAATATGATAATAAGAAAAATAGGTTTCCTTGTGTGTATGTTGGTGGTTTGCAGCCTGAATATAAACACAGCTATGGCTCAGTCCCGCTCTTACGAAGGTGGCATTACTGTGAATCCTGTGCGGTTGGAACAGAAAGGTGAATTTATTCATGTCGATATAGATTTTGTTTTGAATAATGTGAAAGTGAAATCTGCCCGGGGAATGGATTTTATTCCGCGGCTGGTGACTCTCGGACGCACTCAGAATCTTCCGAAAGTTTCTATTAAAGGTCGTGACGAGTATCTGGCGTATGAGCGTGAGCTTGCGTTGATGAGCGCCAAAGAGAAGAGAAACTACGAGAAGCCATATATAGTGGAAAAAGCTGGAAAACTAAGAAATGATACGATTCGGTATCAATATCTGGTTCCGTTCGAATCATGGATGAAGGATGCGCGTCTGGACGTGCAGCGTGACGAATGTGGTTGCGGTGAAACGACATTGATGAACATAGAGGAATTTGGCAAAGTGACGTTGGAACGTGTATGGACGCCTTACATAGTGGCTCCTCAGTTTGCTTATCTGCAACCGAAAGCGGAAGAAATCAAGCAACGTGATATTCAAGCGGAATGTTTTCTGGATTTCGAGGTGAATAAAGTCAATATTCGTCCTGAATACATGAATAATCCTCAGGAACTGGCTAAAATCCGTAAGATGATCGATGAACTGAAGTCCGATCCGAATGTGAAAGTGAACCGTCTGGATATTATCGGTTATGCTTCTCCAGAAGGAACATTGGCAGCGAACAAGCGTCTGTCTGAAGGGCGGGCCATGGCGCTTCGGGATTATCTGGCATACAGATACGATTTTCCGAGAAACCAATACTACATTGTCTTTGGAGGTGAAAACTGGGACGGACTGGAGAAGGCGCTTGAAACAATCGAATTGGAATATAAAGATGAAGTGCTGGATATTATCAGGAACATACCTATTGAAAAAGGAAGAGAAACAAAACTGATGCAACTTCACGGCGGAACGCCTTACCGGTACTTGTTGAAGTATATTTTCCCAAGTCTGCGTGTGGCTATCTGCAAAGTGAATTACGAAGTGAGGGATTTCAGTGTGGAGGAAGCGAAAGAGATTATCAAGACGCGCCCGCAGAATCTGAGCTTGAATGAAATGTTCCTGGTAGCTAATACCTATCCGACAGGCTCGCAAGAATTTATTGATGTGTTCGAAACGGCTGTCCGGATGTATCCGCAGAGTGAAATTGCAAATATAAATGCTGCTACTGCCGCTTTATCACGCAATGACTTGGTTTCGGCCGAACGTTATCTGGGTATGGTGAATTCGAATAAGAAATTGCCGGAATATAATAATGCTATGGGAATATTAATGTTAATGAAGGGAGATTATGAATTATCGAAGAAGTATTTGAAGGTTGCAGAGCAGTCAGGTCTGGATGCAGCTAGGGGCAATCTGGAAGAATTAGTCAGGAAGAAGGCTAATGCTGCCGAAATGAGAAAGAATAGTAAGTAAAACTTACTGATTAAGTGGGAAATTATATATGTATTAATTCTAATAATTTTTTGTATTATGCTAAAGATTAAATCAATTTTAGTTTCGTTGCTGGCCGTTGCGGCATTGGCAAGTTGTTCAAATGAGAATTTGGAGGAAAATCCCGGAGTTGATGGGGGGATAGGTTATGATGTAGCCTACGTATCAATTAGTATGACTAATCCAAAAGTACCGGGTTCACGTGCTTCTGGCGAACAACCGGCTTTGCCGGCGGAAAGCGAGATTAAAGAGCTTTATGTGATTACGTTCAATGCGAGTAAAGTGGTGACTAAGGATGCAGATGCAACTAAGTATGCCACGATATTAGGAGCCGGTTCTTTCGGGACAAATAGTGGAGTTACGACTCCGAATACTCCGATAAAGGTGGGTACGGATACTAAATATCTGCTTGTTATTGCCAATCCGGGTTACCAATTAAAGAGTCGTTTGGATGCTATTGCAGTAGGTGCAACATATGCTACCATCAATACAATGATTACAGTTCCTACACAGAGTGGTAAGCCTAACAATGCTTATCTGGTAGAGGAGGTTGTGCACTCCAATGGTTGTGCAATGATTAATGTCGGATTCTTCGATGATTCCGATTCAAATCCAGACAATCATGCATGGAAAGAAGAATGTCTGCTCGATGTATCGGACAAGATTATTTTGGCCAGCAACTATAAAACGGAAGCGCAAGCTCTGAATGCGGCGAAAAGTAATCCGGCTACTCTTGAAATAGAACGCCTTGCCGCAAAATTGGAGGTTATGATTGGCAGTTCATTAGAAGTCGGGCCTTTTGCAGATGTAACAAATGCCAGTCTTGGACAGTTTGATTTTGGAAATTGGACTATAGACTACTACAACTCTCTGTTGTTTCCTTTTGCAAAGAAGACTACCACAGCATCGTCTCATACTACCGGATTCTATAAAAGTAACTTCTATACAGTCGACCCTAACTTTACGACTGCGGGTGGAACCGAATATCTTACAGGTATTGTCAAGAATACACTTGATGCTAACCGCGAACCTCTGGTAGAATGGGTTGCTGAAAGTGTGACTGCGGGTGATAATTACAAATACTGCATTGAGAATACGATGGCCGAAGGATATCAGAAGTTCGGTGCAGCTACGCGTCTGGTGCTTAAAGGCAAGTATGCCCCTTGGAAGGATGATAGTGATTTTTCTTTAGGAGATGACTGGTATCGTCTTCCTAACGGAACTAGCTCTGTAAACTTCAAGAATTTTGCCCTGTTACTAGCTGCTTATATAGAGGCTAAAACTAAAGAAACAAACACGCAACCTATGACTGCTCAGGAGAAACTCTTGGTTTCGGCATGCGAACTGTTTTATAACCAGATAAAATCTGAGCTTACCACCTCTGATCCGGGTAGTTTCGCTCTTCTTACGCAGACTATTATTGACGACAACAATATTCAGAATGGTGGTGAACTATGCAAAGAAGAAGGTTGCATCTATTGGTATCCAAAGAGTCTCAACTATTACTACTATGAGATTCGTCATGACAATACAGCTGACTCTTACATGGAGTACGGAAAATACGGTGTAGTGCGTAATAACTATTACACGCTTACGCTGACAAAGGTGAATGGTAACGGTACACCGTGGTATCCAGGTGGTGGTCCCGAAGATCCGGATGATAATGAAGATATCGATAAGTTGGGTGCTTATCTCCACTTTGAGATTAAAGTTGCTCCGTGGATATACTGGACTACAAATTTCGAAATCTAAATAAACTCTTTGCTTTCAAAGAAAACAGGGCAGTGCAGACTGCCTGCCCTGTACTTTTTTTAATAGATATTCCGTGCGGAACAGACCGCCGAAAAAAGTAAAAAACAAGCCGGTGACAGGCTTCCCAAAAACAGCACTGAAATATACCGGCGCATCCGAGATGCAATGAAATACAAAGCGCGCCCCAAAAAGAGGAAATAACCGGAGGTCACTAAATGGAGATCTCTGACAATATAAAATGGCAAACCGATAGGGTTGCCCCCTAAAAGAAAAAGATATGTTCGGAAAAACTAAATCGCTGTTCCTTATCGTTGCTTCGATGCTATGTATGGCTTCGTGCGACAGTATACGCGAAGACCTGCCACGGTGCGAGCTTTGGTTGGAATTTGTATTCGACTACAATATGGAATATGCGGATGCATTTAATCCGCAGGTTAAATCGGTGGATGTACTTGTGTTCGACAGCGATGATAAATTGCTTTTCACCAAAAGTGCCGAGGTTGCTGGGCTGGTTGGTGGAAACCGGATGTCGTTGACCGACGAGCTCGATTTCGGAAGTTATAAAGTACTGACCGTCGGAAATCTGTCTGACAGATTCCGGCTTTCGGACCATGCAGGTAATAAACTGGCACCGGGAACAACCACCCTCCAACAGGTCATTGTATCCCTGAAGCGGGAGACGGATGTTGTTAATTTCGAGTTTCAGCATCTTTACTTCGGAGAGGTTGTGGAAGTGGACCACCTGCCATCCAGTACCGACCATAAAATTTATCCGGTGAACCTGATACGCGACACCAATCGGTTTAATCTCGCGTTAATGGGATTTGAGGAAAAAGCAGTGGATGGTACGCAATATACATTTGAAATTCAGGCGCCGGAAAATGCAGTTTATTCCTGGAAAAACGAACCCGCAGGACAAGGGCCGGTTACTTATGTACCTTATTATACAGGTCCGGGTGAAATATCCGACGTGGTTATGTCCGCACGCTTGAACACGATGCGTTTGCTCAACAGAAGCGGATGGAATTATAAATTTATTATAAGGAATGCGGATACCGAAGCCGAGGTCTGGAGCTACAATCTGATGACACTCCTGAGCATTGCCCGGCCGGTTTCCCGTTACGATGGAACGGAACTCCCCTTTCAGGAATATCTTGACAGGCAGAGTGAATGGAACCTGATATTTACAATTGTTGAAAAACCCGGAGGAGGATTCCTTCAAATTGGTATTGTCGTGGGGACCTGGATTTATTGGCTCCACGGGATGGAAGTTTAAGAATGAGAAAAAAGCTATTACATATCATTTGTCTGGCATCCACCATCCTTTTGTTCTCATGCAGTAGAGAAGCTGATGTGGCTTATGAGTTGCCTGCCCATACTACCCGGGCGCAACTTAGCATCGACTTGGTGAACAATGGGGATGTGGAACAACAGGAGAAGATAAACTCCATGCGGTTTATCGTATTCGGCAGCACGCCCGGTGGTGTGAGGCTGGATGTGAATGAACACATCCTGTTGAGTACTCCGGAGACAGCTACTGATATAGATGCGCAACTTCTCGAAGTGACTTCCAGCAATGATATCCTGGTCGTAGTTATTGCCAACGAACCGCAGAGTCTCACAAGCAAACTTGACGGTATAGCCAATCTTTTGACGTTGCAAGAGATGATTTACGATATCTCCAGCATACTGAACAGTGACGGGCAGATCATTTCGACGACCGGAATGCCAATGACAGGAGTGATCCGGGATATATCCATAGCACCTGATGAAACCAAAACAGTGCAAATGGTGATCGAACGTGCCGTAGCCCGGGTAGATGTCTTTATCGAAGCCATAGACGGCGGAGCGGTGACCGGATATACTGCCGGAAGTACCAGTGTCACCTTGCACAATTTCTCCCACGATAGCTATTTCGTGATGGGAAACGTGGACAACGGCACGCGTGATAACGCCGACTCTTCAAAAAACTACGGAAAAGTGAAGGAAGATGTGTCGGAAAGCAATTTGTTAACGCATAGCTGGACGGCTACGACTACAGAAACCTGGGCATATTCATCGGCTTCCGGAGCTGAAAACCGGAAGTTGCTTTGCTCGTTCTACACAGCCGAACGCCTATTCAAATCGGATTATTCCGACCGATTGTCTATCAGTATGGCTAATGTCCCGAAAGGGCCTTCGGACGTCACCGGAATAACCGAGAAAGTAATTGAAACCGTAACGAAGGTTGACGGCACAGGCAGTCCGACAGCGCAACCTTTTACGGAGATCCGTCGGAACAACGTGTATCAGGTAACGGCACGCGTAGGAAAAATAGGTATTCAGATACTGACGATAAGCGTGGAAGATTGGGGTGAAAGACAAGACATTGACTTGGATATGGGTTTGTAATATCTTTCGCTGATTGTTTTTAATTTCGGAAAAGAAGTAAGATGATAAAGACTATAAATAATATCAGGATGATTATGGCAATGGCTGTCCTTTCGGCTGTCCTCTTTTCGTGTGTCAGAGAAGAGATGACGTGTGATAAGGAATTAATTGTTGTGCAATGTATCGGAGAAGGCGGCTATGTCTACACTCGTGGTGCGGTAATCTCTTCAAATACCGATCTGAAAGAAGAGACTTTCGGTCTTTACGGCTTACTGACTCCCAATGCTTCCGTTCCCCAACCATACTTCAATGCAAGTGCTACGGTTAACGCCGACTTGACAGCCACCATCTCGCCGTTGCAATATTGGCCTGGATTGTTGAATGCGAGCATGAAATTCTTCTCTTGGTATCCGTACAACGATGTGAATGCGCCTGCTGCGAGTTTCACCGATCCCGAAGAAATGGTATTGAATTATACAGCGAATGCATCCGCCGCCAATCATGTCGATGTACTGGCGGCTATATCGGGCCCTGTATGGGTTGAAGGTGTAAATATACACTTCTACCACACATTGACCAAGGTTACCTTTACATTCAAGAAAGTAGCTCCTGTACCGGATGAGGTGACTATCGAGAAAATAGAATTCCAGAATGTGGGAAAAAGCGGTAAGCTTGCCGTGGCTGAAATTCCAACCGTCACGACGAAAAACGGCAAACCGAAGTTTGTCTGGAGCGATGTCGCCACCGGGAAGGTCGCTTCTACTTTCACCGGTAACAAAACGGTGACCGAAGATGCCACCTTGATGGGTGATACATTCCTCATGCTGCCGACCGACGCTTTCTCCGCAACCGCCAAAATCGTTGTTACCACCAACTTTGGCGACCGGGAATTCCTGTTCAGTGATATTATCGCCAAGAACCCGCACTCCTGGGAGTCGGGCGAGTACATCAACTACAATCTTACGATATCCAACGAAACCTATCAGCTTTCAGCCACGCCGCTTGAATGGACGGAAAGCCCGGTGAACGTGATTTTCGATAAACAGTATTATCTTAAATTATCGCAGACCAAGGTCCAGACGGCTGGTGATGGTGTCACTGTCAATATAGAAGCGAAAACGAATTATGATGCCAATCCGGATACGGGTTATCTGCCGGGTGCGTCATTAAACAAAAGTACTATGGATACGTGGCCAACGGTTAATATGACCCAGACATCCCTTTCGGGAGGTGTGTATACGTATAATATCCAGGTTGTGATGCCCGAATTTAATTCTGGAACCGTAACTAAACGGGAAACAGGCTTTTATATCAATGCCGGTAATCTGCGACACCATGTACTGTTGAGTCAGTGGGGAGAAGACGGAGAGTGGTTGACCTCGAATGTAGAATTGGATAGCAGTGATAATGGAACCGGAAATATGCGACGTCGCAAGCTTGTCTTTACTTCGGGCAATCCGGGAACGTGGGAGTGGAAGATAACCCAGATACAGGACCCGGATAGAATTCTGCTTAACAGTGAGACAATGCTCGAAACAAGTGGCGTGAGCGGTGACGCGGTTTACTTCTACTTCAAAGCCGATGCCGTTTCCGGTGATACGGCTATACTCACACTTACCAATACGAATGGTGATAATCTGCCAATAACGGTGACATTGATCGCACCATAATGGAGAATATGTAATATCAAAGTTTAAGGAAAGGAAATAGAAATATGCAATATGGGATTTCAATCATAAGAAAGTGCTATCTTTTGTCTGTTCTGTTGGTGACGGTAGGGCTTACCGGATGCGTACAGGAAGAATTAGGGTCGACACCTTCTCCGGCAGGAAACGGTATCCGGTTTACATTAACGGTTCCCGATGTAAATCTCCCGTCCGTATCTTCGCGTACGATGACCGGAACGGGAACAGCAAAGAAAGAAGACGAAATAGAAACGGTGGATATTCTTGTTTTTGATGTGTCAAAAACACCAGCGGTATTTCTGGAATGGGCCAGCGCTACAGGAGTCACGCAGGACTTAGCTGACAATTCCACTGTGAGTTTCTCTGCCAAACTTCCTTTCACCACCGCATCTACTTGTATTGTGGTGGTGGCAAATAAGGAACTTGACGGAATTGTGTCGGGTTTCACGAAAGGAGTGACTACCAAGGTTCAGGCAATGGAAGCGATGCTCCACACCCAGACCGGCAAATGGCTGGCAGACGGCTCGACGACTGGTGGGTATACGCGGATTCCGATGTACGGGGAGAAGGTAATAAGCAAAATTACTCCTTCGATGGGTCCGATAACCGGCATAAATATGAAACGTATGCTGGCGCGTATTGATATCCATAATAATAGTGTCACTTCGAATTTCACGGTCGAAGAAGTTTACTTGGCCAATTACAATACCACCGGATACATTGCTCCGCCGTGGAATACGAACGGACAGGTTGCTGAACCGGCTCCGGATATTCCGGTTCTCCCTGCGGGAAGCGGTAAAATGACGGAGGAAGGGGACGCAATACTTTATTCCGTAAATGGTAATACACCCTACGATGGGGAGATTTATACCTTTGAATCCCCGGCGGCAGAGGATGCCGGTGGTGCGGGACAAGACGGAGAAGCGAGCCGTAAGGATGCTACTTGCCTGATTGTGAAAGGAAAGATCGGTACGGGTGAATCGACATTTTACCGGGTGGATTTTACCAAAATCGGAAATATAGGAGAGCAGGTGGAATATTTGCCTTTGAAACGAAACCATAAATACATCATTACCATTACCCAGGCGTTGGGAACCGGTTATGCAAGTTTTAGAGAGGCGTTGGCATCCTATACAGTCATGTCCAACCTGAAATTCCGGTTGATACACTATGACCGTGATAAGGTCAAAGATGTAGTCTACAATGGGCAATATATGCTCGGAGTGGGTGAATCGGAGGTCGCTGTAACTCAATACCAGAATAATAGTTATGCCATAGATGTTTTTACTGACAATCCCGGCGGTTGGAAGGCCACCGTTACTGCAGGGAGCGACTGGCTCAAATTTGAAGGTGGAGCCGATGCGGCATCGGGCGTTGCGAACGATGATACCCAACTCAAATTGAAGATTCCTTATTTTAATAATGAAACTATAGGTTTTGAGCGTAAGGCTACTGTTACGTTGACGGCAGGGCGCTTGACTTACAATATTGAAGTGACGCAGTATACGATAGATCCGGGAATTATCAAATTTGTCGATGCATACGGAAATGTGTTGGAGAAAGGTCTTTTTTTCCCGATTAGAAATCCCGATGGTGACGAACTTCCTATCGAACCACAGACGGTGTATGTCATGTTTTCCGTGGATAAGATAGAAGGTAAGCTTTATGGCACTGATGGTATCGATATCGTCCAATATAATGCCGGCGGTTTAATTCCGCAATTAAACAGGACGAACGCGATACCGTTCAGTGAAAGGGTGCAGGCATTTACCATACAGCCTAATCCGCGAAGAGTGGGCGATGGTTCTGCTGAAGAGACAGGCTGGTGGTGGCGTTGGGACTTCATATTGTTCGACCTGTACGATAAGGAGGGATACCTCACTCAAATACAACTCCCCATCAATCAGGGGGAGCTGGAGTTTTCACTCCGATATATTCCCACTACGGTCAATAGTCGTACTTATAAAGTCAATCTGGGTGCGGAACAATATTTGCAATTGTTTGTCAATAACAATTGGGAAATTATGAATATTGAGGAATTGAATATAACGAATGATGATGGTACCGGACTGATTCGGACCGATCCGGATAATGATGTGATTTTAGGCAGAAAGAATGCAGACGAAAAGATGTATGTTGAGTCTATCGTAGGCTTTAATGATGGGAAGGGAGATGATGTGGTTGGTCACGGATACGATTTCAGACTGAAACTTCACCCCGGCAAGTGGAAAGAGGGAAAAAGCGGAACGATAAGAATCACGTTCAGAAATGTAATGCATACCGTAGAGGATGAAGAATTCCCGTTTTATCGTACGATTGACCTTCATATGGTGTCCGAAACCAAATCTTACACAACTGCCGGAGAACCTCTTTTCCATCTTTATCCGCTTCGGTTTGATAACAGGATATATTATCAGGGAGTAGGCGATGCCAAGCAAAGTGTGGGACGGTTGGAAAATGTAGCCGATGCGGAGGAGGTCTGTAGGAATATAGGCGATGGTTGGCGGCTACCTACTGCCAGTGAACTGTTGATGTCATTTGCCTATGAAAAAGCTTTGGGTGGCAATGCGGAGAATTATAATTATCATGACAGTCAGAATATATATGGATGGTATCAAAACTGGACCGGCAACTACTGGTCTTCATCATACTATGAGGCTAAAGGCTCTGGTACACGTTTTTGGATGGAAATGTCGGCAGGTTATTTGGATTCCGCGCCTGTTAGCAATAATAATTATTTCCGTTGCGTGAAGAATAATGTAAATAGCGGAAAGAAGTACCCTTATCTAACGGTAGAATCCTCGGGGGTCACTGTTGTCTCTCGCGATGCCAGTGGAGGAACGGACCCTTCGGTGTTATTTGCTTTAGGTGAAACTCCGGATACAAGTGACGCGATGAATAAGGTTGCTCCTAAGTTTCAGATTGAAAATACCAGTAGTAATGGCAAAACTTGGACGGAAGCAAAAGCGGCATGCGAAAGCAAAGGGAGTGGCTGGCGTCTGCCTACCCAGCGTGAGATGTTTTTGGTACTCAGTATGGGAGGAACTGTTACCAGCATCAAAAACCAAGGTTTCGGTGGTTCAACTACTTGGACAGGGAAGGGATTCGAGAAGATTAGTGCTGTGCACTGGACATTGACTTTACGCGAGGGCAACTATTGGCTGGCCGGACATAATAATGGTGAATTCGGCGCATGGACTACGGATGAATCCACAGATTGGGCTTGGTATCGTTGTGTGCGCACAATAGAATAAAAGCTAAAAGAGCTGTATCAGAATGTTGTTTGTCATCATTCTGATACAGCTTGTCTTTTCCCCCTTTTTTTATATCCTAAAATCTACAATTGTTTACAACGTATTGATAACTTCCAACTGCTTTTGCAAGAAAGCAATACGCTGTGCTTCTCCACTTTCTGATATCAGAATAGAGTGGCGCTTCAACGATTGAATCCAATTGCGTTGCATCTGGCAGATATACGAGCTTTGCGAATCCATCGAATTGATAGAATATACCCGCAGTAGGCTGACTTGGTAATCATGTTTCTCGATATAACTGTAAGTGGCTTCGAAACTGATATTGGACAGATAGAAAGATACCTTCTTGTTTTCGCTGAACTCTCCCTTTATGGACAGATGCTCTACCACGCCAAGTAACTGAAGAAGCTCTTTCTTCAAATGCATGACATCGTTCTTGCTTATCAGATTCAGACTGGCAAAGTACTTGATCTCTTTCACTAAAGAATAAAAGATATTTGTGTCCCAGATGAAAAACGTTTTTGGACACTGTCTTATACTTTCACTCAGTTTCTTATGTACATTGATGATCCGTTCGTCCACAGACATCTCCTCCAAAGAATGTGGCGTCTTTATATCTCCATTCTGATACATCCATCGGCAAAGGCGGAATTTAGACAAATTCTCATAGAAAGAATACAGTGTAAAGGGAAGTGAATTGGATGCAGTATACACCTCCGTCGTATTATCAGTTTTCACAAAGTCGAAAATTTTCAGATAACGATTGATTATTTCGTAGTAACTTTCCAGCACACTGGAAGCATGAAGTAAATTCAGATCGAAAGTTACTTTGTTGGATACATGGCTGCCGACAATCTGGTCGATAGAAATACCTAATTTCTGAGAAAGCAACGCTACTTCGTCTATTGTAAAAGACACCTCACCCCTCAATCTGCGATAGACAGCTTCCTTTCCCATGCATAAAATATCAGCCAAAGTATTAGCCAGATTCATATCTTGAGGAATTCGTTCCCTCATTGTAGATATTAATTCGTTTAGAATACCATTTTTCATTGTTTGTTCCTTTAATTTTAATGTTAATAATCTCAGTGATACATTCTATGCAAAATTACGTCTTGTGTTTGAAAGATTTGTGTGGTAAAACAGAGATGAATGTGCGGGTCTTTTTCTGATTGGGAATCAAGTGGGGATGATGGGAACAGGGAATGAAAAAAAGTAGATAAGATTCTTACCTACTTTCATTTATTGGAACTGAATTTTTTTTGAAGTTCTAATCTGCGAAAATAAAATTAAAGAGCGTCAATAATTTCTCGCTGTTGCTTAAAAAATTGAATACGCTGCATTTCGCCGCTTTCGGATATCAAAGTGGAGAATTTTTTCAGAGATTGAATCCATTCTTTCAAGGTACAGAAAATTTCGTTGTCCATCGTGGTAATGGAGTTGATGGAATAAATACGTATGAGGCTCAGTTGCAGATTATTGGTGTCTACATAGCTATATGTTGCCTCGAAGTTGATATTCGACACATAGATGCGTACACGATTGCCATCGGCTGTCTTGCCATTGATAGCCAGTTCTTCCAGTTCGTCCGCCAATAAGAATAATTCTTTTTTGATTTCTTCTTTCGTTTCGTCGGAGATGAGATGGATGCTGGCAAAGTATTGGATATCGTTGATGAGATGCTGGAAAATCATATTATCCCATATATAGTCTATGGAGTGAATATGTCGTGTCATGGCTACATAGTCTTTTTGGATATTGATCAGTTTCGTTGGAATTTCCAACTCTTCGAAACTCTTGCAATCAATATATTTATTCTGGTACATCCATTTGAATAAACGGAATTTTGCCAGAAGCTCATGCTTCAGATAGAGGGTCTGGGGAATAATATTGGCGGAAGTTCCCATTACAGAATTCGGGTCGTCCGGCATCATATTGATTAGCGAGACATATTTTTCAAGGATATTGTAGTAACTCTCGAACGGGTTGTCATAATCTACAATGTTTATATTGAACATGGCGTTCGATTTGAAGCTCAGTCCTATAACCTTGTCTAGTGATATACCCAGTTTTCTTGAAATAAGAGCCGACTCTTGCAAGGTGAAAGGTACTTCACCGCGCAATCTTCTATATACTGCCTCTTTTCCTATGTATAGTGTGTCCATTAACATATCTGCCAGTTGCCCTTTGAGCGGAAGCTTTTCCTTCATTGCTTCTATAAGGTTTGCATTTGGGTTATTTGTCATCATAATAGTTCTAATAAATAATACTTTTCTATTATAAACATTTGTCAGTGGCAAGTTGTTGCGGAAATTGAAACTATTTAAATCTTCTTTTTTTTAAAATATCCTCTCTGAAAATTGTTTATTTTAAGCAAATCGGTTACATTTGTGACCATAAACAAAACGAAGAGACAGCGTCTCTTTAGTAAACAATAGAAATAATTAGAATGAAAAGAATATTGGTAAGTGGCGGAGCCGGTTTTATAGGCTCTCATCTTTGTACACGGCTTATAAACGAAGGTCACGACGTGATATGCCTGGATAATTTTTTTACGGGTTCGAAAGATAACATCATTCATTTGATGGATAATCATCATTTTGAGGTGGTAAGGCATGATGTCACTTATCCTTATTCGGCGGAAGTAGATGAAATTTATAATTTAGCATGTCCAGCATCTCCCATTCATTATCAACATGACCCGATTCAAACAGCCAAAACATCTGTGATGGGAGCTATTAATATGCTGGGATTGGCAATGAGACTGGATGCCAAAATTCTGCAAGCTTCTACGAGCGAGGTATATGGAGATCCAATTGTTCATCCGCAATCGGAAAGCTACTGGGGAAATGTGAATCCGGTGGGGTACCGGTCTTGTTATGATGAGGGAAAGCGTTGTGCAGAAACATTATTTATGGATTATCACCGTCAGAACAATGTGCGTGTGAAGATTATCCGTATTTTTAATACGTATGGTCCGCGAATGTTGCCGAATGACGGACGGGTTGTTTCTAATTTTATTCTTCAAGCGTTGAATAATGAAGATATAACTATATATGGTGATGGGAAGCAGACACGCAGCTTCCAGTATATTGATGATTTGATTGAAGGAATGATAAGAATGATGAATACGGAGGACGAGTTTACAGGTCCTATGAATCTGGGGAATCCGAATGAATTTCCGGTATTGGAATTGGCGGAAAGGATCATTAGCCTGACCGGTTCATCTTCGAAGATTGTATTTAAGTCTTTACCGGATGATGATCCTAAACAACGCCAACCGGATATTACATTGGCTAAAGAGAAATTGGGTTGGCAGCCTACTGTTGAACTTGAAGAGGGGCTGAAGCATATGATTGAATATTTTAAAAATGTCTGAAGCATAAAAAAGAAAATTATGAATATGGAAATTAATCCTTCTGAATATAAAGTCCTTATTGTGGACGATGTGATTTCAAATGTCCTTTTACTAAAGGTACTCTTGACCAACGAGAAATTCAATATTGTGACTGCCGGTAATGGAACACAGGCGTTGGAACAAGTGAAGAAGGAAAATCCGGATCTTGTATTATTGGATGTAATGATGCCGGATATCAGTGGCTTTGAGGTAGCTCAACAAATGAAAGCGGACCCCGAAATGGCTGAAATTCCCATTATCTTCCTGACTGCTCTAAACAGTACGGCGGATATCGTAAAAGGATTTCAGGTGGGTGGTAATGATTTTATTTCAAAGCCATTTAATAAAGAAGAATTGATTATTCGTGTGACGCACCAGATTTCGTTGGTTGCAGCGAAAAGAATCATTGTTGCACAAACGGAAGAGTTGCGTAAGACTATCATGGGACGTGACAAACTTTATTCTGTGATTGCACATGACTTACGTTCACCAATGGGATCTATCAAGATGGTGCTGAATATGCTGATTCTGAATTTACCGAGTGATACAATTGGTGATGAGATGTATGAATTGCTGACGATGGCTAATCAGACAACAGAAGATGTATTCTCATTGCTTGATAATCTGCTGAAATGGACGAAGAGCCAGATTGGTAAGCTGAAGGTGGTTTATCAGGATATTAATATGGTGGAAGTCGTAGAGGGCGTAAGCGAAATCTTTACGATGGTGGCCAGTCTGAAAAATATTAAGATTGTACAAGATGTACCTGTCGAAAATGTGGCTGTTCGTGCTGATATTGATATGATCAAGACGGTGATCCGTAATTTAATCAGCAATGCGATCAAGTTTAGCAATGAAGGCTCGGACGTAGTGGTGTCACTGGCTGAGGAAGATGGTATGGCAATCGTAAGTGTGAAAGACACTGGATGCGGTATTGATGACGAAAATCAGAAGAAGTTGTTGCATACCGATACTCATTTCAGTACCTTCGGTACAAACAATGAGGAAGGTTCGGGACTCGGATTATTATTGTGTCAGGACTTTGTTGTCAAGAATGGTGGTAAGCTGTGGTTTACTTCAAAGAAAGGAGACGGATCTACATTTAGTTTTTCAATTCCATTATTGGAGAAGTAGGCGTCACTACAATTACATAGACTTAACAAATAAAACAGGGCACGATTTACATATTCATGTAAATCGTGCCCTGTTTTATTTGTTTCTACTTTCGCTCTATCGCTTACAGATAGCTTTAAAATCGCAATACGAACACTTTTTTGTGTCCTTTGTCTGCGTGAAAGGTTCCTTTTCATTAAATATCTCTTCTAATAATGCTTGCAGGCGTTCACGGAATTCATCTTCAAAGAAGGCGAAATTGTTTACTGGTATTTTCGGTTTGCGGGGTTCTCCCATTTCAATAACAGGCGAGTAACTTTCCGATGCTGCCCGATGAATGTAGAGCAGAGCAGGAGCTACCATTAATGATTGCTTCCGGCTCATGATAGCGGCATACAGGAAAGTCTGGAAGATATAGTTCGGGCGTGTTTCTGATGGCGTGAACAGTTGCTCGATGTTGGCTGGAATCTTAGGGCTTCCTCCTGTTTTGTAGTCAACGATCCGTAGGGTACTTTCTTTAGCATCCATACGGTCGATTGTCCCACCCAGACGGAGAGCGAACGGACCCTGTCCCGTTTGTATGGTTATCTCTTCTGAAACCTTCTTTTCCATGGCGACCATCTCAAAAGGAGTATATTGAAGGTCGTTGCGTAGTAATTGTTTCAGATAAGAAACAATTACTTTGGAGTTGATAAGTTGTATGCCGTTATATTCAGGCTTTTCTTCGGGAGCGACCCTGAATAATTCTTCTTTGAAGGCTTGATCAACGTAGTTTTGCAGCTTTATTTCATTACGTAATAAGCGTTCGATATCTTCTTTCTGTATCATTTTCCCATTGGCAGTTAAATCGGTGTATGCCAATTGGGCAGAGAGATGGAAAATGGTTCCAAACAAAGCTGAATCAATTTCTGCACTGACTTCATCTGGTGTCTTTAATCTCGCTACGTAACGGTAATAAAATCTCAACCGGCAATCAAGATACGCATTGAGGGCGGAAGGGGAAAGAATTACCGATGATGGATTAGTACTATCGTAAGCTTGGTAAATTCGTCTTAGCACTTCAGGCGTTTTCTCTATCTGTATCTCTTGGGTGCTTTGCGGGGATTGTCCGGCTTCCAGATATTCACGAGTGATATCATGCGGACCTTCCACGAGTAATTGTAGCATGAAGCGGGATTCTTCTCCACGGTTGAGACCGTCCGAGGAAGTATTGTAGAGCAGAGTGATATTTTCTGCCCGTTGTATCAGGCGATAGAAGTAGTAGGCATACACTGCATTCTTATGTTCGATAGTGGTCATGCCAAAAGCTTTCCGGAGGTTGTAAGGAATAAAAGAAGATTCTCCTCCGGATTTGGGGAGTTGTCCTTCGTTAAGAGATAATATGATGAGATTCCGGAAGTCCAGATTACGTGTTTCCAATACTCCCATGACTTGCATTCCGATAGCGGGCTCTCCATGGAAAGGAATATTGGAAGCTGTCAGCACTTTGGTTATCAGACGTTTCAGAGTGTCGGTACGTATACTTAGTTCTCCACTTTCAATTAAGCTGTAGAGACGGTTGATTTTTGTATGGCTTTGGAAGAGGGATTCTCTATAAAGTTGATTGAAAATATCATTGTATTCCCCTTCTTTACGATAAATGGTTGAAATGTCCTTGATTAATTCAATCAGATAATCGCATAGCTCTTTAATGCCATTACGGGGAGTGAAGAGGGTGGCCAGGAAATCATCTTGCTTCAGTTCCGATGGAAGTGGATAGAAGCGGTTTGTTTTAGTTAGTTCGCGTTCCAGTGGACCGGCATGGGATGAGATTTGCTGAGTATAAGGATGTTTCAATATGGCTGATACTGCCTCGTAAGTGAATCGACCGGTATCGGAGCGATAACCATTGGTTTGTAGCTCCATAGCGGCATTAATAAAACTATAAACAGGAGTTTGAGCCAATGGGAATCCCATGGTGATATTGACATTCTTCACTTCCTGTGGAATGGAATGAAGTACGGGAAGCAGCAGGGCTTCATTGCAAAGTACTACGGCATTTTCTTTTTCCTTTTCTTCGGCAATTTGTGAATGATCGTCCGTAATCATTTTGATCCATTCGGGGAGGAAACGGGCTTGTGCATTTTCGGTGGAGGCGGAAATATAGCGTATTTTTTTCGGTTCTTTGAAGGTATTGAAAAAACTTTCCGGGAGTTCGTTCGGAAATTCCCCCAGATTACGTTTCAGAAATTCTCCGGCTTCATGTTTTCTGATTTGTTGGGTGTAGAAAATATCGTAGTCCCAATAAAAGAGTGCTTTGTCTGCATCTTTCAGCTTTCTGAAAAATTCGTTTTCTACTTTGTTCAGTACATTGAAACCGACAAATATGTATTTATCGTATTTGAGTTGATCGGTATCAAGTTGCTCAATCACATTCCGGTAGAGCATGCCTTCGTATGCAATACCTAGCTCTGTCAGGTTTTCCCGGTAACGATGGTAGATCGTGCCTAGCTTGTTCCAAAGGAAAATAAATTTCTCTTTGAGTTCGGTTCGTCTTTCAATAGAGAAATTCTGAAAAAACTGTTGAATGGCTTCTTCCTGTTCTTTATCAAGGAATTCATAGTCGTCCATCAGGTTCTTCAGATCTTGCAGATTACTGAATAGTTTATCGGCATCAACCATATTCTTATCCACATCATCAAAATCACTAATCAACAACTCTCCCCAGAAGTAGAAATCATCCAATGTTTCCTGACTCTGTGTTTCCTCTTTGAATACTTTATAAAGCTCACAAACTAATCGAATAGGGTCACCGCTTTTTTGTACTGATAGTTTTTGAAACAGGTCGCTGATACTCATGGCAGCTGGTGACCAGATCGGTTGATCGGATTCTCCTGCCAAATATTCATTGAAAAACAAGTTAGCACGTTTATTGGGGAAAATGAGTGCTGTACGTGACAGGTCATTTCCTATTTTGGCATATAAATCGTGAGCGACTAGTTGGAGAAATGATTGCATATTGATTATTTTTTTTCTAAGTTCATATATTTATTGTAGTCGGAACATAACGGGAACGGTGAAATAAACGGCTACTTTAGTACCATCTTCCAGCTCTCCCGGTTTCCATTTGGGCATTTGATTGATGACACGCAATGCTTCTTTATCCAGGTAAGGATCTACGCTGCGTACAACTCTGGGTTTGATTATGTTGCCTTCCTTGTCAACGATGAATTGAATTATAACGCGTCCCGTACCCATATCTCCTTGTGCTATTGTAGGATATTGGATTTTTTTTGCAAGAAACTGCATGAGGGCTTGTTGGCCTTCAGGAAATTGAGGCATAACAGGTACTTCCTCGTAAACATCAGGATAGTTTATACGAATGTCAGTGATTCTCAGTTCCGGACCATACATTACATTGAATGAGAGCATCAGATTGTATTTTACTTGTACTGTTTCATTTGCCAATGTGCCGGGTTTCCAACGAGGAATGAGAGACATGACTCTTAATATTTCAGCTTCAACTTTGGGATGAATCTTGTGAGTAATCTTTGGATTGATAACTTGGCCGTCATAATCTATTGTGAATTGTACATAAGTGTATGTATTATTAGCAATGCTATCTATTTCTGAATAATGAAGATTCTCTTTTAGAAATTCTATGAATTTTTCCATTCCTCCGGGAAATTCCGGTAGTTTCTCAAGACCATAATAGGGAGCTTCTCCTTTCGTGTTTTTTTCTTGTATCAGGCTGTCAGCAGTAATGGTCCAATTTTTAGGGCATTGCAGTGTTTCCGCGTTCAATGAAGTAGAAGGTATTATTGTAAGTATACCAGTTGATAGTCCAAACAGAGTGATAACCTTACCTATACGGCGTTTTCGCTCAAGCTGCTGCTCCAAATAACGAACTTCCGCTTCGCATTTGGGACAAGTGCCCAAACAGTCTCCCTGATACTGACATTCAGAGGTGATGAATTCAATATCATTCGCTTCGGCTATCTGCCGACGAATCTCTTTTAAAATTTTACAGGTTTGTTTTCCTCTTGCCATGGCATTAATCATTAGGGGTTTTATAGGTGAATCGGTCGAATTGAGTGATTCCCATTTCTTTCAAAAGTTCTATGCTTTGGTCAATATCCTTCTCCGCATTATAGGAAGGGATGAGTGGTGTCCGAATAACGATTTGCTTGGCTCTGTCTTGCCCGATTAAATATCGTAAATTACCTAAGACGTTTTCATTATTCTTTCCGGTATATCGCTGATAGATGTCATTATTCATATCTTTGATGTCGACTATGTAATTGTCTATAATAGAAATCAGTTCTTCTACATTCTGTTGCGGAACATTGAGAGAGGTTTCGACAGTGATTCTCCATTCCGGGCCACAGAGTTGGCGGAATTGCCTGATAAATTCGCTTTGTAATAAAGGTTCTCCACCTCCAAATGTGACTCCGCCACAACTCGCCAAAAAGTAAAGTTCATCTTTGCATACTTCCTCGTAGAGCTGGTTACAATCATAACTCTCCCAAACACCATCGGGCTGCAAAGATGTCGGATTGAGACAGTATTTGCAACGCAACGGGCAACCGTGAAAAGCAACTAATGTTGTAACTCCTTCACCGTCAATAGTTAGTCGATGGCGGGCGATGCCAATGAGGGGAACTGCTTTCATACTTTTTCTATTTTTTCTTCATCCACATACCACAAGTAACCGGTGATATTCTTATATCCCATCTTGGTAAGTAGTTGCATGTAGCCTTTTACCTGTTTATTATATTTAGGGTTTTCCTTACCAAATTTGAAATCAACCACAACAACTTGGTTGTCTTTCATCATTACGCGGTCCGGGCGACGGGTTTGCAGCACTCCTTTTTCTTTATAAATAATGGCACACTCATTAAACAATGTCCACTTTCCGGAATACCAATCTTGAATTTCAGGAGAAGAAAAAGCTTTCGTAGCAACTTCACGGGCCACTTTTTCTTTTTCGTCATTTCTGATAACTCCTTCAAAAATGAGCCGTTCGATAGCCGGATCTATATCTTTTGCTGTTTCGATAACAGAAAACAGGGTGTGTAACATACGCCCGCGGTTGATAAAGCGGTCGTCCGAATCTTCTTCCTCAATTCCCTGGATGAAGTCCGCTGAACGGTTGGACTGACGAAACTCAATATCATGGCGCATGGATTCCATCCGAATAGGGAGCTTTTCCGGTTTCTGGGTCAGCTTATTGGTAGATGTTTTTCTTCTTTCTTCTTCCGACGGACATAATTGACCTTGTTCGTAACAGTCTTCTTCCCAATCAATACCTTCTTCTTTTGCCACCATCGGGAGAGCGTTTGCCAATAGTTCGGACATGGTACCTTTTTGACTTTTTCTGCTCCAAATAATGAGGTTTTTCCCTGCACGGGTAAAGGCTACATATAATAGATTGAGGTTATCTACCCAAAGCTGGAGACGCTCTTGCAGGTAGTCGTTTCCATAAATAGATTCTGCCATTTGGGTGGAATAGTTGATCGGGAGAATATCCAATGTATTGAACGGTGCTGTTTGTGGCGTACACCATACGAGTTGGTTATTGGTCTCATTCTCCAGTTTCCAGTCGCAGAAAGGAAGGAGCACGGTATGGAATTCCAATCCTTTGGATTTGTGTATGGAGAAAATCCGGATACCTTCTACTTCTCCACTTGGAATTGTTTTACTGCATAATGTTTCGTCCCAATACCGGATAAATCCGTCAAGTTCGGAAGAGTTACTTTGCAGATAATCAGTCACAGCATCGAAGAATGCGAATAAGTAGGCATCCTGGTCTTTGATAAGATTCATCTCGAATATACTGAAAAGCTCTTCTAATAGCTCATAGAGGGGCATTAGTCTTAATTCCTTTATCTGTTCAAGAAAAGCGACGGGAAGATAATTCTCAGCGGGGAGGAGTAGGAGAGTATTCCAATCCAACCCTTTTTGTAAAACCTCATTTTGGTAGGCTATGACCAGCTGGGCACGTGCTATTTTATTGTTTTCGTCGGAAAGAAATCGCAGGGCATCCAGCATCATGCAAATGGCAAGAGAGGCGTCAAGGCGAAAGGCTTCGTCTGATACCACTTTATAGTGTAATTCCTTATCGAAGTAATCGGCGATACGGGGAATATTTTTATTTTTTCGTACTAAGATGGCAATGTCATTAAGCTGTATTCCCGAGGCGAGGAGGTTTTCCACTTCTGTTCCCAGACTAATAAGTGTCTGCTCGGTATAGTCATGTTCTTCGTCGGGTTCGAGAAAAGAGACTTTGACGTATCCTTTTTCTGTATTTCGGGGAGATTCCTGCATAACGTCGGCATAGGCTTTCTGCAAATCCTCACAATCTTTGCCTAATTGTTGTTTATACACTCCGTTCAGATAGTTGACAGCAGCCGTGAAGATTTGGTTGTTAAACCGGATGACATTCGTTTCGCTTCTCCGGTTGGTAGCCAATGTCTTGACGCGGATCGGAAAATGCTCGATGTGATCATTCAGGCTATTGAGAATTCCCCAGTCACCATTCCGCCAACGATAAATGGACTGTTTGACGTCTCCTACAATCAAACTGTCTGCTCCTTGAGACAGCCCTTCAAGTAAGAGCAGTTTGAAGTTGCCCCATTGCATTCGGCTGGTATCCTGAAACTCGTCTATCATGACATTATGGATATTCGTCCCTATCTTTTCGAATACGAAAGAGGAGTCACCGTCTTTCACCAGTTGGTGAAGCAGGGCGTTCGTGTCTGACAATAGGAAACGATTGTTGTCGTGGTTCAACTGACGTACTTCTTCGTCGATATTGGCGAGAAGTTGCACTTTATTGAGATGTTGCAGGGATAACCGGCAACTATTCAGTAACAAATTATTTTTGGTACGCAACTTTTCAGCATCTTCCAGGATTTGTATAAGGCTGGAATTGGCTAGATTGATGATATCCGCATAACGGGGAGAAGTCTTGGTTGCCCAGTTCTTGGCATCTTCCAAGCATTTCTCTACTGTGGCATTACGGATATCATTGCTTAAAACGCCATTATTAAGTTTACGGAAATAACTACCGATTCCTCGTGAACCATTTTTCAGATCATCGGCAGTTAGTGCATGACCGTCCAGCTCTCCTTCAAATTGGTCATAGAATCCTTTCATTTGCTCCAGTATTTCCGTTTCCAGAGCTTTCAGTTGTTTGCGGTATTCTTTGATGGTGTCCGGATTACGTAGTCGTTGCCGGAGTCCTTCTCCTTTCTCAATATAACCTTCATCGAAAATATTGCGTCCGAAACTTTTTACTTCATCCGATACGTTCCACCGTTTATCATCGGCAATTCGTTCGTTGATATAGTCTAATAACCATGCGAGGACAGGGGAAGTGGGACCTAGTTTCTCGATCATGCTATCTACTGCGTCACTAAGAACTTCGGTGTTGTTTAACTCGATATTCAGGTTCGGGCTAAGTTCCAGTTCTCGTGCGAGGTTACGCATGACAGATTGGAAAAATGAGTCGATAGTCTCTACCCTGAACCGACTGTAATCATGCAGCATATAGCTAAGGGCAACGCCTGCCGCTTCCCGTATCTCCTGCTCTGTTTTTCCTGTTTCTTCTTTGATACGGTTGAGATAGGCTTCCGAATCTTTATCGCCTATCTGTATGCCGTAAAGCTGACTAAGAATACGTTCCTTCATTTCTGCAGTTGCCTTATTGGTAAAGGTTACAGCGAGAATTTGCCGGTAGGCACGGGGATTGAGAATTAACAGTTTGATGTATTCCACAGCTAGGGTAAATGTTTTACCAGAACCTGCGGAGGCTTTATAGACTAGAAGTTCACTCATGTTTTTGTTTAAGGGATATATTCGATTTTAGCAACGATTACTCGTATCTCTTCCGGTTCTTTCCCGGCTTTTACTAATGCCTGATGGAAGTTTTTGGGGAAGAACATGAAGAATGTGTCCGGGGTGGAATCTACATATTTTATTTTCTTGGCTTTGTAGAAAGTAACATCCGGTTTATATTCGGTGATAGGTTCCGCATATTCGGCTGAAGTAATTCCGAAACGTTCGGTGCCTTTTACTACATATTGCAGATCGATGCCGTGGCGGTGTGCTTCAATTTTGCGTTTACTGACATCTTGTGTTGTTGCGTCCTGTACATTGATGTAGCAATGCTCACCATCTACTTCGTATCGTCCGGCAGGCATATTTACGAGGTCGTGGGTAGCCAGCCATTGGAAAGTCTTGTCCCACACTTTTTTGTTCTTGTGATATTGTGAGGCAAATTCCTGATAATCGGTTGTCTTATGAGGCATTGCTTTCAGTCCGTTCGCCCATTCTTGCTTCTGTGTCCATTGACGGGCTTGTTTAAGAGTCCAGTTGTCAGCGGATTCTTGTGAACATACATTTTCTGTGAAGAAGAAAAGAAAAAGTCCGATAAACAGGCTTGAACTACTAAATACAAAGTTTGATTTCATGATTGTTCAAAAAAATTAGGTCCGAAAATAAGTATGAATAAAGGTAGATAGTCTTTTAAAGCTACTCGTAATAGTTTTAAAGCTTGTCCAATCCTGTAATTAATCGTTTGTGGAGATACATTCAGTTTCTCAGCAATTTCTTTATGCGTCAGATGGTGATTACGGTTCATTTCGTAGGCTTCGAGATATTCTTTCGGAAGTTTTTTTAATGCTTCTTCATATAGCCGGAAAAGCTCATCACTCAAATAGAAGTCCGGGTTATTGAGTTCACTATCATATTTATCAACGATTTCCTGATGTACTTTTCGTTTAATCTCAAAATGGGAAAGGCGGTTGAGGGCTTTGTTCTTGACAATCGTAAAAAGGAGTGTTTTGAGTGTCAAATCTTCCATCAGAGTACAACGGTTTTCCCACAGCCACATCATTGTTTCCTGCACAATCTCTTCTATTTCTTCCTGCTCACCTACGTACTGAGAACAAAAAGCACATAGCCTACGGAAATAATGTCTGTAGACGACGTCAAAAACTTTTTCTTCTCCTGCTTTTAGGGCAGTAATGACGGACTTATTATTATTAATATCCAAATATATCGGAGATTGTGGCATTCTCTTTTAATTTATGTAAGACAAAAATAATGAAAGAAGTAGATAAATGAAATAAAAATGCGAGAAAAAATATTTTTTTCTTTTTCGTTTAGTATATTTGTAATCACAACTGTATTACTACAAAGGTATTATAGTTTTTTATTGTAAAAGGTTAAATGAGCATGGATGAAACTATCTTGTTGAATTATCTGCGGGGTGAATGTAATGATGAAGAGGCTGCCCGGGTGGAAACTTGGTGCGAGGAAGAACCGGGAAACCGGAAAGCTTTGGAGCAACTTTATTATACTCTTTTTCTAGGTGAGCGTGTAGTGGTGATGAATACTGTAGATACAGAGGCGTCATTAGATAAATTTAAGTCGGCTATCAGAGAAAAGGAGAAAAAGATTAAACGGAAAAATATCTCAATCCGTTGGAGACGTTATGCTATTGTGGCTGCTGCTTTTCTTACCGGGCTTGTTTTTGCCGGTGGAATTGCTTGGGGATTACTTTCCAATAAACTTTCAGATTATGAGGTGATAACTGCTGCCGGACAGAGGGCACAAACTGTACTGCCGGATGGTAGTAGGGTATGGCTGAATGCATCTTCTAAATTAGTTTATCATAATTCTTTCTGGAGTTCGGATCGCCAAATCGATTTGTCGGGTGAAGCTTATTTTGAGGTTTCCCATGATAAGCATGCTCCATTTATAGTAAACAGTAAACAAATCAAGACTTGTGTGCTTGGTACGAAATTTAATGTGCGTGCACGTGAAGAAGAGAATAGGGTAGTGACTACCTTGCTTCAAGGTCTGGTGCGGGTGGATTCTCCACGGACGGAAGATAATGGCTATTTGCTGAAACCGGGACAGACATTGAATGTGAATACGGATACTTATCAGGCAGAGTTGATTGAATATAACCAACCTACGGATGTACTCCTGTGGATGAAAGGTAAGTTGGAATTCAAACAACATTCTTTATTGGAAATAACCAATATTATGGAGAAATTGTATGATATTAAATTTATCTATAAGGATGATGCTTTGAAATCAGAACGGTTCACTGGTGAATTCTCTACTGATAGCACTGCTGATGAAATATTGAATGTTTTAATGCATACAAATCATTTTTCTTATAAGAAAGACGGACGGATTGTTCGGATGATGAAGAAATAAGAGATAAACATAAGTCTTTTTACAGGGGGATTCTTAACTCATTAAGAATCCCCCTGTCCTTTATGGCTTTCTTAGAACATTAGAAAAACAAGTGTTTGATCGAAAATTTTATTTTGGTGCAGTTTTGAACAAACTTCACCGTGATGAGCCCATTTAAATAGAATTAGTTAAAAACCGCATTCAGCCTTCAGTCTACCTAAAAAGTTCCTTTTCATTGGTGCTTTTGGTTGAACGCGAACCTGAAAACAAAAAGGAGATGTAAATAGTCTCTTTTTTAGAGTCTCTATTTACCTTCAATAGAGCCGCTGTTTGAGTGAAACATAGCCTTCGTTTCATGCGAATAGAGACTCTGATTTACTAACCCGGCATGTCAATGACTTTAACCCGACATATCAATGTCGCTCCTAAGAGGCTGAAACCGGATGATAACGTAAAGATTCAGTAGGAGAAATTTAATTCAAAACCATACAGTCATAAGAAAGATGTACAAAGATGAACTAACAGATAGAGATCTGGAGTATTCTTTGGGGAGATAGATTGATGGTCTGGAAGTATGTTTGTGAAATATGTTTCTAAAATAGAGGGTAATCCAATGGATTACCCTCTATTTTATCATTTCTATGTTACCTATTCATTATGTTTATTCACTTTTGGGTTCGTAAACATTAAATTCTGTAACATCCGTACGACCGTTTGTAGAGATAGTGATAATCTGATATTTTAGATATCGCGTAGTAATAGGAGAGATGAACGTGATATTTTGTGTACCACCAGATATTGCTAATGAACTCAATGATTTCCATGTGATACCATTTTCAGATTGCAATATTTCCACTTCTCTAGGGGCATATGCACTTGCCCAATGGTTCGTTTTGATACCTGTTAAAACTTTAGATTCACCTAAATCAACAGTAAACCAAAATCCTTTATTATTAAGAGCAACGTCAGTTCCAGTTTTGCCATCAATTAAGTTATTAGATGCGCCCTCTACTCCTTCTTCCATATTAATAATCCATCCCGTACGATTACTAATAAGTTGACTATTACTAGGAGTGCCACTTTTAAGATTACAGTAGGCAGCTTTATTAATAATGACAGGCAATGTACTTAAACTACTACTAATAACAGTGTTTTTTTCATTGGTTGTAACATCACTGATTGATACACTGAAAGAAAAACTTGTTTTTTCCATGATACTGGCGAATATTGCCGGATCAACTGTTGCAGTGATCTCTTCAGAAGTCATCTGACCTTTTTTGAGAGTAACCTGTGAGGAACTTAAGATGATCTGACTTGCATCAAGTCCTTCTGTTTCGCTTTTGGTACTTAGTGCGATAGTCATATCTGTGGAGACAGCTTTCTGTGTTTTTACAGTAAAGACCATTTTAATCTCATCTCCTCCGATTCCATTCGCATCATGAGTCAGATTAAACTTTTTTACGTTACCTGATAAGTAGTCATTTCTCTGTAAAGACACATACGTAGCATCCCACTCGTTAAAAACTTCATCATCATCATTACAGGACGAAATGAAAGGAATAAACAAGCCGAGTAGAGCTGCTATTGATAGTGATTGAAATATATTTCTCATATGTACATACGATTAAATTATTACTATTTCCATTCGGTAGCTTTATCTGTAGATAAAATACCGTCAATCCAGGTAGGAGTAGCAGAAGTAGTCAAAGTATGCCCTTTGCCGGTTGCATCTTCGAATACATTACCTTGTCCTTCGTTGAATCGCCAATAAGCTTCCAATCCCACAGATTTTGGGCTAACCTGAGTCATGTTATTCTGAATTTGAGAAGCGGAACGAACTACTGACCAAATACGTGCTTCACTCATTAGAATTTTACAATTTCCCCATCTACTATAAGGATCATCACCTAAACAGAACCAATTTACATCTGAGAAGGTTGTGGCTCCTGTTGGGATACTCAATACGCCCGAATCAACTCCGTTTATGTAAAGCCGATAATTAGAACCATCACAAACTAATGCCAGATGTTGCCATTCATTTGGTTTGAAAGAATTACTTGGATTCAAATAAAGTCGGTTACGCCCTACAATCTGTACTAATGAATGTGCTTTATAATTTTCATTATCACTTTGAGGGTCTTCAAAACGTAAAAGAATAAAGTTTGTATCATCTCCTCCGTTTTTAAATACTGCACGGTCACGGTCTGCTGTATTAGCTACCTGGAAACGAACCTCTATCGTATATTGTGAATATGTTTCGGGGGATTCCGTATATTTATTGGCTTTTAAACTGGGAGCACCAACGAACATTGGAGCTGAAAATTCAATAATACTCTCTGCTAAAATAACAAAGGTTCCGGTATTCTCCATTGGTGAAATATTCCCATCCTGTAATACTAGTTTAACAGGTAATGCGTATGATTCTCCTGATTTCATCATCTCTTGGCTGAAAGCTTTTAGGACAATAGAGAGAGCATCGGTAGCATATTGCCCGGCTTTCACTGTAATAGTTTCCGGTAATGTATAATAGCCTTCCGGCAACATTATATATCCAGTTCCATTAATATGGTTATAAGCATCCAATACTGATTGGTCTGTGACCAATTTGTAATGATTGTCTGTAGAAGAAAGATTACTAAGGTGAACATTTAAGCTAGTAAAACTCTCTCCAGTAGCCTGTACGGTCACTTTTTGACTTGTGCCTGAGAGTGCTTCTTCAATATAAGCGTGTGTATCTAAGGTATCGTATTTCGCATCTCCACAACTTACGATACTTCCTAATCCTGCTATAACAGCGGAGAAGCATAAAGTTTTTATATAATTCATACGTTTCATAGTTTACATTAATTTTTAAGTAATGAATGTGATGAGGGATTCATTATTTGAATAGCACGGCGTATATTTTTATATTCTGGTGAGGTTCCATACTCTGCTTCCATATGATAGGTTCCTGCACCACCTTTACGAAAACCATTACTTGGTTGCCAACGTGCCATACCTTCGAGAGATTTCATTTTATTACCATAACGATCGGTGTAATCATATCCACCATTCATAGCAGCATCAGTAGCTTCGAAATTTTCAGTCATGATGGTCATCTTTGTGATTTGCTCTTCTGACATGACACTTCCATAAGTCTGCACAAGCCCTGCACCCGCTACGCCACCTGTGATAAGACGTTTGTCGAGTTTAGAATCACTACCGGGACTACTGTCATTGTAAGCTTGAATGATAAAATAGTCGAAATACAGTCCAACTTCGGGCCTGCCTTTTATGCTTTGTGGTTCACCATCAATAACTAATAATTTGCCTGTTCCTGATTTTGGACCGAAATATTTGCCTAGTTCATCAACGAATGCAAACATTCTATCGTCTTCGTCTACAATATTGCCGGGGTTGCCGAAATTAGGCTCATAATCGATATCAAAGCCGTCGTAACCATATTTGTTTACTGTATCGGCAATGGCACTTGCATATTTGCGAATGGATGCTTCTATTGCTTCCTTATTTGATTCATCGGAAGGCCATCCCCAAAAATCATTCACAGCTTCTTTTTCGGATGAAAATCCCATATTTTCCCAATTATCACGAATATTCTGTGGAGTAATTTGATCGCCTACACTTCTGATAATAAAACACATAGTAAAACGAGTACCTTTAACTTTTTGGCAAAATTGCAGATCTTTTTTTTGAGCTTCTGTAATGTTTGACCAATTTCCCCAAATAGAAACAATATCTACACTATCCGGAATGCCAGCTAAGGAACTTTTCATATAGCTACCTTCACCACTCCAACCACCAAACCAACCAAAGGCTACCTGATGATCTGTTTGCTTATAAGCACGCAAAGCTGCATAATATTCATCCGATACAATCGATTCGGGAAAAGTTTTTGCTTCCGACTCCGTCCAATCACTACAACCGATCAATGAAGTTGTAGCTAATGATATGAGTACAATGTATAATAAATAAATTTTCTTCATAAAAGTTCTTTTTATGCATTATATAAATTAGTTCTTCTTAGCCCACTTTAATTCAGTAGCTTCATTATCAGCACCGCCAAGTTCTAGCACTCCCAGGGTATAATTAGCTTTATTATTTTGTGCTTCTGTATAAGGGAAGCTTAAACGACGCATACCACGTTGGCTGCTTACATCACAATCAGATAGATTATCGATGCAAGGATAAAGTTCCGGATAACCTGTACGACGGTATTCAGCCCATGCTTCCAATCCCAGTGGATAATTGGCAATCCATTTTTGAGTGATAATACGTTGGAAATTTTTTCCATTTACGTTATCAGCCTCGCTGTCATCCCACATTACACTCACAGTATTGGTAATTGTTGCAGTAGCATTTTGTACAGCGTCACTTTCATGTGATACGACGGGCGCTTCATCTATCTTCAGGTATTCAGTAGCCGAAGCTTGATATTGTTCCATAGATAGATTAATGCCATCTTCATAGTAGGCTTTTGCTGTTTTTGACCCCATATTCCAACCGCGTAATTTTCCTTCTGCACGTAAAAAAGCTGTTTCTGCAGCGCAGAAAACCATTAATTTGGACGTTGCTGTATATGCGGGAGTAGAAAACCCAGCTGCATCTGCCTTTTTAAAATCAGCATCTCCGGTACGCATACCTACATATTGATCTGTCTTTCCGGCAAGGGTAGACTTGTTAAAGAACTTCGACATACGTGGATCATCATATGCATTCATATAATCTACAATATTTGCATTCACACGTAAATCACCCCAACTTACAGCTGCCAGTTGATATGGATTACTCTGTGTTCCACAAGAAAGCATGGCATTATCCGAATTACTTTCAATCAATCCTGCTTTATGTGTTACTGCAGCTTCAGCCGCTTCTTGAGCAATGCCAGGCCATGCTCCACTAATTCGCATTGCAACACGTAAACGCATTGAGTTTGCCAGTTTTGCCCAACCGGAATAATTTCCATCGAAAACGGGGTCATTGGCTCCCAATGGTGCGTTACCGTTTGTTTCTACATAATAATTGTATAAAACATCAGCTGCATTGGCCAAATCACTTAATATATTAGTATAAACTTGTTCTTGAGTATCATAAGATACATAGAAATTCCCTTTCTTTACTTGGCTGTAAGGCATCGGTCCATAGCAATCTGCAACACGAAGCATTGTTATGGCGCGTATCATACAGGCAAAGGCATAATAATGTCCGGTAGAATTAGTTGCTTCTTGTATCTGGAAAAAGTTTCCGTATATTTTTTCAAACGGAGTGTTCCAGGGCGTAGCGTTCCATGCATCACTCTGATTGAATGTGCTGAAGTTTGTACCACTCCATGTGTTAGAACAGCATAAATAGCCACCTAATTGTCCCACCATCTGGTCTTGCATTTGAGAGTCATTTTGCTGAATATTCACAATTGTTTCAATCATAGACTTCATCAGAGTAGCAGGGTCAGCATCATGAATTTGGTATTGATTCGTATTATACTCCTCAAATTTATCGGTACAACTTCCTGCCAGTAACAACAGAGCGGCACCGACTGTGATATTTCTTAAATATTTTCTCATAACATTAGCTTTTTCTTTTAGAATTGAACTTTCACATTAAAACCGAAGTTACGCAAGCTAGGTTGCATAAAGTAGTCTACATTCATATAATAGTTACTGGAGGTAGAGGCAGATAATTCCGGGTCAAACGGAGCTTTACAGTAAATCATCCATAAGTTACGTCCTACAATACCTAAAGTAATATTCGCCACATTTTTAAACCATCTTTTAGGAAGTGTATAGTTTAAGCTCAATTCCTGCAAACGTACATTGGTTGCGCTATATAGATAATAACGACCGTAACCACCTTCGCCCGTACCGATAGCCTGATAATACTTTTGGGCATTAACCTTACCATTATTAATAGGTATACCACCATTGTCACGAGCTGTTGCAGATGTTTCGGATACTCCATAATAATCTAAAATACCTTGAGTGGCCGAATAAGCTAATCCACCTACACGGGCTGACAATACAATTCCCAAGTCGATTCCTTTGTAAGTGAAGTGGTTGGTCCATCCGAGGTTGAAATCAGCATCCAGGTTGCCGACTTTTACCGGAGTGTTTGATGAGGTAATACCTAAATTACCATTCTGATCAACTTTAATGTTACCGTTATTATCTTTTGTCAGCTGATTGTATACATAGATATCAGTCATGGAACCACCTTCTGTCAGGATGACACGAGGAGCTACATTCTCTTTTCCTAACCAACCTACATTCATTTCATCCATTTGGATAGCTTCTCCGGTCACGGGATTCACGCTGCCACTTGCCAGTCGTTTTACCTTATTACGGTTTAAAGTGAAGGTAGCATTAGAAGACCATCCGAATCCTGCCCATTTATCGCTGAACCCTAAAGCTAATTCAAGACCTTGGTTTTGCACGTCACCGGCTTGCACAATCGCTTGTTTGTAACCAGAAGAAGAGGGAATGTCCACTTTAAATGTCTGGTTCAGTGTGTTGGATCGATAATATGTGGCGTCCAAACTGAAACGATTTTTCCAAAACTTCAAATTCAAACCGATTTCCCAAGATTTTGTTTTTTCAGGTTTCATGTTGTCCATCGGATAAACAGTCGGATTAGCCCAGTTATGTGTCTGGCTATTGTATTCGTAACCCGGATTGGTCAGGAAACGATCGAAAGAGGAGGCGACCACTGTGTATGAACCACGTATTTTGGCAAAAGTAATCACCTCTGGCAATTTAACCATTTCTGATAATAAAGCCGATAAACCGACTGACGGATAAAAGAAAGATTGCTGTTTAGAAAATGCAAGCTTTGAATCCCAGTCATTACGTCCGGTTACAGTTAAATACAGTTGATTTTTCCAACTTAATTCTGCACTGGCAAAAATACTTTGAATTTCATCTTCATATCCGGTAGGGTCCGGTTTATAGTTGGCAGAGAAATTAATATTGTTGATTTGGAAGAAGTTGGGGATAACTAAGTCACCTGCGATGTACAACTGATCCATTGAAGTATGATATATGGAAGCACCAATATTGGCTGTTAAATGAAAATCACCGAATGTTTTATCTATATTAGCCAAGAAGTCGGCGTATAGAGAACGTTCTTGACGCATGGCATCTTCAAAACCACCGCTAACACCACAGAATGTAGTTAATGTAGAAGCTGATTTCTCATTTTTATTCCGATAGTCGGAGTTGTCCAGATTTACACGACCGACAACATTGAGCCAATCTGTAGCTTCCCATTTCAAAGAAGCATTCATCATATAACGTTTCTTGTTGGATGTGCGATTAATGCGGTTTTGTATCCAATACGGATTTTGTAATGATAAACTTGCATCACCATAAGGCCAATATTGTTCCATATAACCGTAGTTGGTGTTATAACGTTCATACAAACGAATTTCGTCAAAGTTGTCTCCACGAGGGAATAAATACAATGATGGGAGAGGGTTATAATATTGTCCTTGAGAAACCATGTTCTTGTTGTTCTGAACAATATACTGTGCACCGATATCCAAAGTAAGTTTATCATTCAGGAAATGGGTGGTATTGCGTGCTGTAAAATTGTAACGGTTGTAGGAGTTATTCGGAAGAATTCCACCGGAATTAGTAGTAGAAGCAGAGAGGTAAGTCTGGTTCTTGGTATTTCCTGTAGATAATGCAACCGAATTGATAACATTGGATCCTGTTTCGAAGAAATCAGACGGATTATATCGACGGTTTGTCAATTCTCCCCAGCTGAATAATCCAGAACTTGTACCATAACGATTTTGCATATCCGGCATAATATATGCTTTAGAAAAAGTAGTACTGTTGGATACCGTTATGGTAGTTTTCTCCATCTGACCTTTTTTAGTGGTAATCAAAACGACACCATTTGCAGCTGCAGAACCATACAATGCAGCTGCAGAAGGACCAGTCATCATACTGATACTAGCGATATCATCCGGATTTAAGTCAGCAACGGCATCTGATCCTCCCATATCGCCAAATAATCCTTCACCACCACTTTTTCCAGTATTAAAAATAGGTACACCATCAATTACATACAATGCATTATTATCTTTCGTCAGGGATTTCATACCACGCATAACAACACGTGTTGCACCACCGGCACCAGTTGCGCCACTATTAATTTGAACGCCTGCTACCTTTCCTGACAGTGAATTCATAAAGTTGGCATCCTTTACAGCTGTCAACTCATCACCTTTTACTTCTTGCACATTATAGCTTAATGCTTTAGTTGCTCGTTTGATACCTAATGCAGTAACAACTACTTCGTCCAATACTTGCGTATCTTCTCCTAAGGTAACTTTCAAGGATTGTGCGTTGGCAAGTGTGATTGCTTGGGAGGCATAACCGATATAAGATACTTCAAGTACATCACCTTTAGCTGCTTGTATTTTGAAATTTCCATCCATATCAGTGATAGTACCATTTGAAGTACCTTTTACCAAAATACTAACTCCAATCAACGGTTCTCCTTTTGAGTCAGTAACAGTACCACTGACAGTAATTGGTGTTTTTTTCTGCTGGTCTTCTTTATTATTCTTTGCAGAAAGTACAATATGATTATCCACTATTGAAAAACTGACATTAACTCCTCTGAATAACTGATTCATTACATTATTCAAAGACTCTTTTGTTACCTTGATAGATACGACACGATTTATGTCAACATCATTTGTATTATAGACTACTGACATTGAAGTTTGTTTCTCAATTTCTTTCAAAGCAGTGTTTAAGGGTACTTTCGATAGATTAAGAGTGATCGTTCGTTCTTGCCCATAAGCTGAAGCAAAACACGAAACTAACAAAAGGAAGAATAACAAGTGTGAGAACTTGTGTTTTATAATTTCTTTCATCTTATTCTTTTTAATTAGAAATAGTTTTTAGAGAGTTCATAATTAGAAACGATAAATGTGATTACCGTTTTCACACAAAGGTTTCATGTATCTCTGTTTCTCATAATTAATAAATTTAAAGGTTACACTTAAAATAAATCCCATAAGCGCTTATTCAATAGTAATACATTCTATGTTGTAACCTTACTAAACGAAGATAAGATTTTTTTTCAAAAAAAATAGAATAGGAAGATTTCTAATTGAAAAATAAATACTCAAATATTTGATAAATAGAATCTTATGTACCTTTTAAAATCAAGTTGATTTATTACATTTGCATACATTTTGCATGCAATATATGTATGTTTTACCTATTGTATAGATATAAATATTCATTTTATGTTCAAATATTCAAAAGATGGAATTTCGGTTTTAACCATATTAGATACCAGAAGAGCAAAAAAGAGTGGACAGTTTCCTGTTAAAGTTCAAGTGGTATATAGAAGAAAGCAAAAATATTACTCAACTGGGAAGGAAGTGTCAAAAGAAGATTGGGCAAGGTTATTAAAAGTAAAAAGCCGGTTATTGGCAGAAATTCGATCAGATATAGAAAGTAGTTTTTCAACTATTAAGCAACAAGTTAACGAACTGATACAAAGAGGAGAATTTAGTATTGAAACATTAAGCGTCAGGTTAGGAAGGCAGATGAATGATATGACTTTGCGTAGTGCTTTTCGATTAAAGATGAAAGAACTGGAAGCTAATGAACAAGCAAATACCTACCTAAACTATCAAAGTGCTTTGAAAAGTTTGGAAGATTTCGGAGGTTCCACTATACCTTTGGAAAACATTACAATTGATTGGCTTAAACGTTGTGAAAGATTTTGGATATCAGAGGGTAAAAGTTATTCAAGCATAAGCATTTATTTCCGGGCCTTAAAGTGTGTCTTAAATCGTGCTGTACATGATGGTATCATAAAAGAATCATCATTTCCTTTTGGAAAGAATAAATATGAAATTCCGGAAGGGTGTGGACGTAAATTAGCACTTACTCTTTCTGAAATAAAAAAAGTAATGTCTTATCAATGTGAAACAAAAGACATAGAAGAATTTAGGGATCTTTGGGTGTTTTCTTATTTATGTAATGGCATTAATTTTATGGACTTATTATTTCTTCAGTATTCAAATATTATAGATGGAGAAATATGCTTTGTACGCTCTAAGACATCTCGGGCTACCAAACATAACAAAGAGATACATGCAATTATTACTCCTGAAATGTGGAATATTATTCAAAAATGGGGTAATCCAAGATTAAGCTCGCAAACGTATATTTTTAAATATGCTAGAGGAACCGAAGATGCCTTTGAAAAAATTAGATTGGTACGACGTATTATAACCAAATGTAACAGGAGACTTAAAAAGATAGCTCAAGACATTGGAATTTTTCAATTGACGACTTATACAGCAAGGCATTCTTTTGCTACAGTATTAAAACGTGGAGGTGCTAAAACCTCATATATTTCTGAAAGCTTGGGACACTCTAATTTATCTGTAACCGAGCACTATTTAGCATACTTTGAAAAAGAGGAGAGAATAAAGAATGCTCAACTATTGACTAACTTTAATTTCTAGATAAATACATTTGCATGCAAATTGTATGTACAATGAAAAATGAACCAATAATTGATATAGAATAAAAGTGAGTATAATATTAAAAAACGCATATTTAGATTATCTATAATTTAGAATATGTATCCGCTATCAAGAGTGGTTTGGAAAAACGCAGAGATTTCCACTTTAGCCAAACGTAATTTAAATAAAAAAGTTTGATATTATTGCAATTCTTTCTTTTTATCACCTGTATAGTGATAGAATAATGTCTAATATCAATAATATTAATCAAATAGAAAGATTCCGTTCTTTGTGTTATCGACACTAATCAGAAGAAAACAACTACTAAAAAACAAGTTATTATTATTCTTTAAATGATTTATTAGGTCCCATTTAAAGAATCAAAATGTTCCACACCGAGAAACGAAGTGATTCTCGGTGTGGAACATTCCTGAACAAACGTCTTTTATCGGATATTCATACCACATACATGAATAAAAACAATTTAATTACTGCATATTCATACGCAATCTTGCAAACTTTTTCTCTTATTCATTGAATTTGCTCAGTTATATTTAGCCTGACATATTAAGAATAGAACATCTAATCTATTTATCTAACAAGAATAGAATTTAGGGGAAAGTATATGAAAATGATTTTCTCCCAAGCAATCACACTTGCCAACGCACAATCCTTGAAAGTTACCTTAGGAGAAGATACGCAAGTATTGGACGAAGTAGTTGTTACTGCATTAGGTATCAAGCGGTCAGAGAAAGCATTGACGTATAATGTACAACAGGTGAAAGGGGATGAACTTACAACTGTAAAGAGTACTAACTTTATGGGAGCACTGGCTGGTAAAGCAGCAGGGGTACAGATTAATTCTAGTGCGTCAGGTCCAGGCGGTGGTGTAAAGGTTGTAATGCGAGGTGCCAAATCTATTACGCAAAATAATAACGCTCTCTATGTGATTGATGGTATTCCAATGTATAATCGTGCTTCTTCCGGAGGTGATGGAGCTATGGCTACACAACCGAGCAGTGAATCAATAGCTGACATTAATCCGGATGATATTGAGAGCATGTCGTTGTTGACAGGACCTTCTGCAGCTGCATTGTATGGATATGAAGGGGCTAATGGAGTAGTATTAATTACTACTAAGAAGGGACGTGCTGATAAGACAACCGTGACTTATAGCAATAATACCACATTCAGTGATCCTATGATGATGCCTAAGTTTCAAAACACTTATGGTAATATGACAGGGGAAATGATGAGCTGGGGATTAGAAACTGATAAGAGATACGATCCTGCAAATTTCTTTAATACAGGAAGTAATGTATCCAATGCTCTTTCTCTCTCTACAGGTAATGATAAGAGTCAAAGCTATATCTCTGTAGCCACAACTAATGCAACAGGCATTATGCCCAATAATGACTATGATAGATATAATTTCTCATTCCGTAATACTACCAACTTCTTGAATAATAAGTTTATTTTGGATACAAGTGCTAACTATATTATTCAAAACGATAAGAATATGGTATCGCAAGGGCAGTATTTTAACCCGCTTACTTCTTTGTACTTGTTCCCACGTGGCGAAGATTTTTCTGATGTAGCTGTATACGAACGTTATGATGATTTGTCGGGTGTAAATACTCAGTATTGGCCATATGGTGATTTAGGCGGTGTTTCGTCTCAAAATCCTTATTGGATTATGAATCGTATGAATCGTGAGAACGATAGAAGACGTTATAAATTGGCTGCTAGTCTACAATATAACATCATTGAAGGGCTAAATGTACAAGGACGTGTGAGCATCGATAATACCGAAAGTAAATACACCGAAAAATTCTACGCAGGTACGGTCGGTAATTTTGCCGGTCCAAAAGGGCGATATAAAGAAGAAAACCGTCTAGACAGACAAGTGTATGCTGATGTATTGGTAAACTTCAATAAAACGTTCAATGAATTTAATGTAACGGCCAATTTGGGCGCTTCTATTAAGGATCTTCGTATGGAGTTGACTTCTTTGCATGGAGACTTGAACAATGTAACTAATCATTTTACCATCGAAAACCTTACACGCAGTGGCTATTATAAAGTAAATGCTGATGGTTTAAAGCGTCAGACACAATCAGTTTTTGCCAATGCGGAAATAGGCTGGAGAAGTTTTCTCTACTTAAGTCTCACCGGACGTGCTGACTGGGATTCTTCTCTGGCTCTTTCAGAAAGAGGAAATAAACCGTTTTTCTATCCTTCTATTGGTCTTTCAAGCATTTTGAGTGAAGTTATTGATTTGCCTGAATGGTTCTCATTCTTAAAAGCACGTTTTTCTTTCACTTCGGTGGGTAATGCCTATGATCCATATTTGACAAAGGTACGTTATGTTTATGATGATCAGCTTGACCAATATAAAGCAGAATCTTTGTATCCAAACTCTGATTTGAAACCGGAAATTACTAAATCTTATGAGGCGGGATTGAATATGCGTTTCTTCAAGAATACATTGAATTTTGATATTACTTATTACAACTCTGATACACGTAACCAAACATTCGCTGCGCCTCTTCCGGCAAGTTCTGGGTATACGGCTGTTAACATCCAAGCAGGTAGTGTACAGAACCAAGGTATAGAGATGGCCTTAGGATACAAAAATGAGTGGCGTGATTTCGGTTGGTCCAGTAATTTTACTTTTACTTATAATAAGAATAAAATTAAAAGATTGGCTGATGGTGTTACAAACAGAATTACGGGTGAACCGATTGAAATGCCTTATGTAGACAAAGCAAGATTGGGAGGCTCCACTTCACCGGTAGTACGCCTGACAGAAGGTGGCTCTATGGGAGACTTATATATCAACCGCGACTTTAAACGCGATAATAATGGTTATATCTATTTGGATGCCAAGACTGGTTTGCCAAGTATGGTGGAAACCGAATATAAGAAAATAGGTTCATTGCTTCCCAAGGTTAATTTAGGATGGAGAAACTCATTTACTTATAAAGGTTTACGTCTGAATGTATTGTTAAGCGGGCGTTTTGGTGGTTTGGTTGTATCTAATACACAAGCTTTCCTTGATCGTTGTGGTGTTTCCGAATATAGCGCACAACTTCGTCAGGCTGGAGGAGTAACTATCAATAACAGAAATGTATCCGCTAAGGATTATCTCGGCATAGTAGCGGCTGGTACTGGTGAAGGTGACCACTATGTATATGAAGCAACCAATATTCGTTTGCAGGAGGTTAGTCTTGAATATACACTCCCTAAAAAGTGGTTGTATAACATTGCTGATGTAACATTAGGTTTAATAGGAAATAATCTGGCCATGATATATTGCAAGGCACCGTTCGATCCTGAATTGGTTGCGTCATCTACCAGCACTTTCTATACTGGTGTGGATTATTTCATGCAACCTAGCTTGAGAAACATGGGATTTAGTATAAAAGTACAATTCTAATAAAGCAACGAATGATGAAAAGATTCAATATAATTAAGACTGTAAGTGTGGCAGCTTTCACTACTACTCTGCTATTCGCTTCATGTACGGGAAACTTTGACGAATTAAACACACATCCAACAGACGTGTATCCCGAAGATATGACTCCGACGGAACGGGTCGGTACGTTGTTTGTGGCTATGACTCGCTTATTGAATGCCTGTCAGGAAAATAACAGTCAACACACTGAACAAATGGTAGGGCAGTATGGCGGGTATTTTGCAACAACTGCCCCTTGGAATGGTACTAATTTTGGAACATTCAATCCTAGTGCTGACTGGGTAGATGTTCCTTATAAAGATATGTTTACGGAGTTTTATCCGAATTTCCAGACAATAAAAGAATCTACAGGAGGTACTGGATATATTTATGCGTGGGCGTCTATTCTGCGGGTCGGTGTTATGCTTCGTGTAGCTGATATTTATGGTCCTATCCCTTACTCTGAAATGGGAAAGGGAGAATTCCAAGTGGCATATGACGATGTGAAAACACTCTATCATAATATGTTTGATGATTTGACACGTAGTATCAACGTACTTTTGGCATTTGTTCAGGAAAATGAAGGAAAAGAAGTACCTGTTGCCGAATATGATATCATATATAATGGTGATTTTAGTAAATGGATCAAATACGCTAACTCTTTAAAACTTCGTATGGCTGTACGTATCGCTTCTAATACTGAAGATACAGAATATGCCAAACAAATGATGGCAGAAGCGATTGATGGTGGAGTAATAGAATCTAATAATGATAATGCCTTTTTTCCATCTATGCCATATAACCCATTTTGGATTGCTTCAGATTGGGGTGACTTAGCTATCAATGCAACACTTTCTGCATACATGAATGGATATAATGATCCACGTATCAGCAAATATATGAATACTTCGACTTCGTATAGGGAGTATCGTGGTGTGCGTATGGGAATTAAAGATACAAGTAAAAGCGTTGAAGGTAGTGCTGCAAGGTACTCTAAACCAGTTGTAACAGATGCTTCTCCTATGCCAGTTTTTTATGCGGCAGAGACTTATTTCTTAAAAGCTGAAGCGGCTTTACAAGGATGGATTGCAGGTGGAACAGCGGCAGCTAAGAGTTACTATGAACAAGGTATTCAAGTTTCAATGAATCAATATGGTGTAGAGATTGGTGACTATCTTTCAAGTACAGTTGCTCCTCAAGGGTATACAGATCGATGGAACTCTCAAAATAATATTTCATTTACTGATGTTCCTACTGTTGCATGGGAAAACGGAAGTAATAAACTTCAGAAGATTATTACTCAAAAATGGATTGCCAACTATCCATTGGGAATTGAGGCGTGGTGTGATTATCGCCGTACTGGTTATCCTGAATTGTTTACGGCGCGAGATAATCTAAGCTCTGTTGGCTATATCGGTGATATTGATAGTAAACGTATGGTACGTCGTTTACCATATCCTACAACGGAAAAATCTAGTAACTCAGCCAATGTAGAAGCAGCTATTGCAACTATGTTAGGTGGCCCGGACACCGGAGCTACAGATTTGTGGTGGGCGAAAAAGAATTAATTTTTAACCTGATAAAATATAGAATATGAATATAAAGCATATAAAAAATGCATTCGGATTTGCATTTGCCGCTATATTCTTCGTTGGATGTACGGATGTGGAATCTATTAATGATGTCGATTTGAATCAAACAATTAAAACTGATGAATATTATGCTGCTTTGCGCAAGTGGAAAGAAACACCGGGACTTCCACAAGTGTTCGTTTGGTTCGACAATTGGACAGGAACTTCTCCTACCGGTGAAAATAGCTTGAGAGGTCTGCCTGATTCTGTAACCATTGCTTCCAACTGGGGTGGGCATCCGAAATTTGAATTAACTTCGGAGCGAAAGGCTGATATGGAATATGTACAAAAAGTGAAAGGTACAAAGGTTGTTGTTACTTTATTTTCTCAAAATGTAGGCGACGACCTGCCGGATAAAGAAATTTATCACGAAGCTGGAACCAGTAGTGATCCGGAAAAGGTGAGACCTGCAATTAAAGCCTATGCAGAGGATATTTATAAAGCTTGTCTTGAATGTGGATATGATGGTTATGACTGGGATTATGAACCTGGTGGTGGAATGGGAGCTGGTCCACTTTGGTCAAATAAAGTACAGAGAACTATTTTCGTCGAGGAACTTTCCTATTGGTTTGGACATGGTGCTATGGATCCTAACCGCGATCGTGGAGACCGTCCTATGCCAGAGAAACGCCTTCTTTTCTTGATTGACGGTGAAGTTGGAGTTCGAACAGGTATGGATAAAGAATGGCTTTCATACTATGTAGACTATTTTGTATTGCAAGCTTATGGTGGAATGGCAGATTATAGAATGACAGGCGTATTGCGTGATATGGATGATTGGATACAACAGGGAGTTATTACTCCGGATGAAATTGTCCGCAGAACCATAGCTACCGAGAATTTTGAATCGTATGCTAATAGTGGAGGAGGATTCCTGGGGATGTCAAACTACGTATATAAAAATACTTATACTGTTAATGGAAAACCTTATGAAATAGACCAGTTAATTGGTGGATGTGGCCTTTATCGTGTAGGTTTTGACTATGCACAAGGTAAGGGCGATTATGATGGTTCACCGGAATATTATTTCTTGCGTCAGGGAATTACAAACATATATAGAAATTTCTATAATCGCATGAATGCTGTTAACGAAGAATAATGATTAAACGAACTTTATAAGAATGAAAATTATGAAATATATCTATTTATCAAGTCTTATGATTGTATTGTCAGCATTCTTTTTTATAGGATGTGAGAATGCAGAATATAAGGCACAGTTAAACAGCCTTTACATAACAGATGCGGCTGGTACAAACATGGACATTGGAAGCATGGGTACGTATGGATGGTTATGGTATAAATAATCAGGCTATTTTCACTTCCGGAAGTAATGATCATGAAATCTATATCCGTTTTGGAGATGCCAATAGGCCTTACAATTATCTACAGATAAAGTCTTTGGGAGGGCAAAAACAAACAGCCAGTGATTTGGAGGCAAACACTTGGTATCATTGGGCTTTCGTTTATAATGGAACAACACTTACCATTTATAGAAATGGAAAACAAGACACCTTCTTTGATCCTCCTGCGCCGAAAGGTGGAAGTGTACGTTTTGATTTTATGAAAATAGTGGATAGTGGTAGCTATTTCCGTAATAATTGTGCTATGAGTCAGGTTCGTCTGTGGAAAGTAGCTCGTACAGAATCGGAGATCGCAAACAATATGTATTTCGAAGTCAATCCTAAAAATCCGAATTTGATAGCCCTTTGGCCAATGGATGAAGGAGATGGCACTTCCTTTAGAGATGCTACAGGAAACGGACACAATGCAACATCTAATGGTGCTCTCCAAAAGTGGGAACATAATATCAGATTTGATAAATAAAATGTTCTAAACTAATAATTTATTGAGAGAGGAGGATGTGTCTAATGGCATATCCTCTTTCTTATATGTTAAAGTATCCATAATTTATTAGAACTTTATTCTCCTGAATTGTACTTCTAGTAAATACTCATATAAACTTAAATTCTAACAAACATGAAACATTGGTTATTATCTGTTTTGCTGGTGGTATGTGGTACTGTTTCAGCACAAATAACACTCGTAAAAGATGGCAAAAGTAGTGCTCGCATCATTGTGCAGGACAAGATGCCAAATAGTAAGACGTCAGCGCAATTCTTACAACGTTTTCTTACTGAAATTTCGGGAGTTGTACTTCCTATTGAAAATGATAAAACACCTCGAAAAGGAGATATTATCATTGGTGGTCAATCTCCGGCGGAAGTAACAGAGGATGGATTCTCTATTTCTACTCAAGATGGTATTCTAAAAATATCTGGTAAAGAAAACGGTGTTGTATATGGGGTTGTTACTTTATTGGAGCAATATTGGGGTATCGATTATTGGGGAGAGAATGAATATTCTCTTACCCCTTCAAAAACGGTGAACTTACCCTTCATTAATAAAGTTGAGAATCCGGGCTTTCGTTACCGTCAGACACAATGTTATGCTATTCATACAGACTCTATTTATAAGTGGTGGAATCGTTTAGAGGAACCGAATGAAGTGTTTGCTGCCGGTTATTGGGTGCATACTTTTGATAAGCTTCTGCCTTCATCCATTTATGGGAAAGAACATCCGGAATATTATTCTTACTTCAAAGGAAAACGCCACCCGGGAAAGGCCAGTCAGTGGTGTTTGAGTAATCCGGAGGTTTTTGAGATTGTTGCTCAACGTGTTGATTCTATTTTCAAAGCAAATCCAGATAAACATATCATGTCTGTAAGTCAGAATGATGGTAATTATACAAATTGTACGTGTGATGCTTGTAAGGCAATTGATGATTATGAAGGAGCATTATCAGGAAGCATAATCACTTTTCTGAATAAATTGGCTGCCCGTTTCCCGGATAAAGAATTTTCCACATTGGCTTATCTATATACTATGAATCCTCCGAAGCATGTGAAACCTTTGCCGAATGTGAATATTATGTTGTGTGATATTGACTGTGACCGTGAAGTAACTTTGACGGAGAATGCTTCGGGAAAAGAGTTTGTGAAAGCCATGGAAGGATGGTCTAAGATTACCAATAATATTTTCGTGTGGGATTACGGTATTAACTTTGATAATTATCTGGCTCCATTTCCTAATTTCCATATTTTACAGGACAATATCCGTCTTTTCAAAAAGAATCATGCCACCATGCATTTCTCTCAAATAGCAGGGAGTAGGGGAGGAGATTTTGCAGAACTTCGCGCTTATTTAGTGTCAAAGTTAATGTGGAATCCCGAAGTTAATGTAGACTCATTGATGCAACATTTTCTGCATGGATATTATGGTGAAGCAGCGCCATATCTTTATCAGTACATAAAGATAATGGAAGGCGCATTAATTGGTAGTGGACAGCGGTTGTGGATATATGATTCACCCGTATCACATAAGTATGGCATGCTAAAGCCTGCTTTGATGCGTCGTTATAATCATTTATTTGATTTGGCTGAAAAGGCTGTTGCGGCAGAACCAGATTTTTTAAAACGAGTTCAACGGGCACGTCTGCCAATTCAATATTCAGAACTGGAAATAGCACGAACAGAGACGGAAAAAGACTTGGTGGATATCAATAAAAAGTTAGACCTTTTTGAGGAACGCGTGAAAGAGTTTCAAGTTCCTACATTGAATGAGCGTTCCAATTCACCGGTAGACTATTGTAAATTGTATAAGGAACGTTACATGCCGCAGAAAGAAAAAAGTTTGGCTTTGGGTGCAAAAGTTACTTATCTGATTCCTCCTACCGGAAAATATGCAGCATTAGGAAAAAACGCATTGATTGACGGTTTGTTTGGTGGAGCAACCTTTGTTGACAGCTGGATTGGTTGGGAAGGAACCGATGGCGCATTTGTTATAGATTTGGGCGAAACAAAAGACATACAAAGTGTGGAAACAGATTTTCTTCACCAAATAGGAGCCTGGATTCTTTTTCCTCTAAGGGTGGTTTATTCATACGCCGAAGACGGTGAGCATTATACACATTGGAAAACGATTGATTTACCAGAAGAACGTACAGGTGAGGTCAAGTTCCGTGGAGTCAAGGCTGATTCAGCCGAACCGATAAAAACTCGTTATGTGAAAGTAGAAGTCACTGGAACGAAAGAATGTCCGACTTGGCATTATGGTGTAGGGCATCCTTCGTGGTTCTTTATAGACGAAGTGATAATAAAATAAAAAAAGTAGGGGGGAGACGTTAGTAGTTTCCCCCTTTTAGTTGTATTATATATAGATGGGTTAGAAAAATGATTTTTTTCATCTATATACTATGATTTATGCAACAGAATAAAACTGCTTCTCAACGAAAAACTATTAACCCGGCTTGCTGGGTACCTACCGCTTATTTTGCAATGGGTCTTCCCTTTATTGCTATTAATCTGGTTTCTGTTTTCATGTTTAAGGATCTTGGAATTTCGGATACGCAAATTGCATTCTGGACTTCTCTGATTATGATGCCTTGGACACTGAAATTTTTGTGGAGTCCTTTTCTTGAAATGTATCGAACTAAAAAATTCTTCGTATTGATTACAGAATTATTGAGTGGTGTATTGTTTGGAGTAGTAGCCTTTTCTTTGTTTTTCGATTACTTTTTCGCCATAAGTATCTCTACGATGGCAGTGATTGCTTTTAGTGGAGCAACGCATGATATTGCTTGTGATGGTGTATATATGGCTGAATTGAACAAAGAAGATCAGGCAAAATATATCGGAGTGCAGGGTGCTTTTTATAATGTAGCTAAATTGGTTGCTAATGGAGGATTAGTTGCTATGGCAGGAGCATTGGCAGAGTACTTCGGAGCAATAGAAGGCGCTTCAATAGATGCTAACAAAGGTGCGTATTCATCTGCATGGATGATTATTTTCGGCGTAATTGCAGCAATAATGGTACTGATCGGTATTTATCATATAAAAATGCTACCTTCTACACAGGTCCCGTTAACAACGAAGAAAACTGCATCAGAAGTTGGGCACGAATTGGTAGCAGTAATTGCTAATTTCTTTACTAAAAAGCATATTCTCTACTATATCTGTTTTATTATTTTATATCGTCTGGCAGAAGGTTTTATAATGAAAATAGCTCCGCTGTTTTTACGTGCGTCAAGGGATGTAGGCGGCTTAGGATTGTCGTTAACAGAGATTGGCACACTAAATGGTATCTTTGGTTCCGCTGCTTTTGTTTTAGGCTCATTGTTGGCTGGCATTTATGTCTCTAAGTTTGGATTGAAAAAGACACTTTTCACTCTCTGTTGTATTTTTAATCTTCCATTTGTGGCTTATACTTTTTTGGCAGTTACACAGCCTACTAATGTATATCTAATCGGAACTTGTATAACAATGGAATATTTTGGTTATGGCTTTGGTTTTGTCGGACTGACCTTGTTTATGATGCAACAGATTGCTCCAGGCAAACATCAAATGTCACATTACGCATTTGCTTCAGGAATCATGAATCTGGGAGTGATGCTTCCGGGAATGGTTAGTGGTTATCTTAGTGACTTATTAGGATATCGTAATTTCTTTATCTATGTGTTAATCGCAACTATTCCAGCTTTTCTGATTACTTATTTCATACCTTTCACGTATGATGACTCAAAAAATAAATAATATAAAATCAACGATTATGAATAAAATTCAAATTCCTTGGGAAGATCGTCCTGTCGGATGTACGGACGTTATGTGGCGTTACTCACAAAATCCAGTTATCGGACGCTATCATATTCCTTCATCTAATAGTATTTTCAATAGTGCTGTTGTTCCTTTTGAGGATGGTTTTGCAGGCGTATTCCGTTGTGATAACAAAGCTGTACAAATGAATATTTTTACAGGTTTTAGTAAGGACGGAATTCATTGGGATATCAATCATGAACCTATTCAGTTTAAGGCAGGCAACACGGAAATGATTGAGTCGGAATATAAATACGACCCTCGTGTTACATGGATTGAAGACCGTTATTGGGTGACTTGGTGTAATGGTTATCATGGCCCTACAATTGGTATTGCCTATACTTTTGACTTTAAGGAGTTTTTCCAGTGCGAGAATGCTTTCTTGCCTTTCAATCGTAATGGTGTACTTTTTCCGCAGAAGATCGATGGCAAGTATGCGATGTTGAGTCGTCCCAGTGATAATGGACATACTCCGTTTGGCGATATATACATCAGCTATAGCCCGGATATGAAATATTGGGGTGAACACCGTTGTGTAATGAAAGTGACTCCTTTCCCGGAAAGTGCTTGGCAGTGTACAAAGATTGGTGCAGGTTCAGTTCCTTTCCTTACTGATGAAGGCTGGTTACTGTTCTATCATGGTGTAATTACTACTTGTAATGGTTTCCGTTACGCTATGGGATCTGCCATATTAGATAAAGATCATCCGGAAAAAGTCCTCTATCGTACACGTGAATATCTGATTGGTCCGGCTGCTCCTTACGAACTTCAAGGTGACGTTCCTAATGTAGTATTCCCCTGTGCAGCTTTGCAAGATGGTGAACGTGTTGCTGTTTATTATGGTGCGGCAGATACTGTGGTAGGTATGGCCTTCGGATATATAAAAGAGATTATCGATTTTACGAAACGAACGAGTATCATTTAATAAAGATATGAAACGTATTATATTAACTTACACACTTGCTTTTTCCCTTCTTTCCGCTTATGCGGGGGAAGGGGGAAGCCCTCCCCTTAAAAATACGGATAAAAGTCTTTTGATAGATTATGTGGATCCTTTTATCGGAACTACAAATTTCGGAACGACCAATCCGGGAGCGATTTGCCCCAATGGTATGATGTCTGTGGTTCCTTTCAATGTGATGGGATCTTCCGAAAACACCTATGATAAAGATGCCCGATGGTGGTCTACGCCTTATGAATATACAAACTGTTTCTTTACTGGATATGCTCATGTGAATTTGAGTGGAGTCGGTTGTCCGGAATTAGGTTCTTTATTGTTGATGCCTACTACCGGAGAACTGAATGTGGATTATAAAGAATATGGTAGTAAATATAAGGATGAACAGGCCTCACCGGGCTATTATTCTAATTATCTGACTAAATATAATGTAAAAACAGAAGTCTCGGCTACTCCGCGTAGCGGTATTGCCCGTTTTACTTTTCCGAAAGGAAAAAGTCATATCTTGCTGAATCTGGGTGAGGGGTTAACGAATGAGAGTGGCGCTATGCTTCGTCGTGTAAGCGATTGTGAAGTGGAAGGAGTCAAACTACTTGGTACATTTTGTTATAATCCTCAAGCTGTATTCCCTATTTACTTTGTGTTGCGGGTTAAGAAGAATCCTTCTGCAACAGGGTATTGGAAGAAACAACGTCCGATGATGGGTGTTGAGGCTGAATGGGATAAGGATCAGGGAAAGTATAAACTTTATACTCGTTACGGAAAAGAAATAGCAGGAGATGACATTGGTACTTATTTCTCCTTCGATACAGAAGAAGGTGAACAGGTAGAAGTACAAATGGGAGTTTCTTTTGTAAGCATAGAAAATGCCCGCTTGAATCTGGATCGTGAACAGGCTGGAAAGGATTTTGAGAAGATCCATGCGGAAGCACGTTCCAAATGGAATGATGACTTGTCACGCATAACTGTGGAAGGTGGTACAGATGCCCAAAAGACTGTGTTTTATACAGCGCTTTATCATTTGCTGATTCATCCTAATATTTTGCAGGATGTGAACGGAGAATATCCGGCAATGGAAAGTGATAAGATCCTGACAACCAAAGGTGATCGCTATACCGTATTTTCTCTTTGGGATACCTACCGCAATGTTCATCAATTGCTGACCTTGGTTTATCCGGAACGTCAGATGGAAATGGTGCGCACAATGCTTGATATGTATCGTGAACATGGATGGTTGCCTAAGTGGGAATTATATGGCAGAGAAACATTGACAATGGAAGGTGATCCGAGTATTCCAGTAATTGTAGATACCTGGATGAAAGGTTTGCGTGACTTTGATGTTGATTTGGCTTATGAGGCAATGTACAAATCTGCTACGTTACCGGGGGCGGAAAACTTGATGCGTCCTGATAATGATGATTATATGTCTAAAGGATATGTACCCCTTCGTGAACAGTATGACAATTCCGTCTCTCATGCATTGGAATATTATATTGCCGATTTTGCATTGTCTCGTTTTGCAGCTGCTTTAGGTAAAAAGAAAGATGCGGAGATGTTCTATAAACGTTCTTTAGGATACAAACATTATTATAGTAAAGAATTTGGTACTTTCCGTCCGATTCTCCCCGATGGAACGTTTTATAGCCCGTTTAATCCGAGACAGGGAGAGAACTTTGAACCGAATCCCGGTTTTCATGAAGGTAATTCCTGGAATTATACGTTCTATGTACCACATGATGTATATGGCTTGGCGAAATTAATGGGTGGAAAGAAACCTTTTATCGATAAGCTACAAATGGTTTTTGACGAAGGACTTTACGACCCGGCAAATGAACCGGATATTGCTTATGCTCATTTATTCTCATACTTTAAAGGTGAAGAATGGCGTACACAGAAAGAGACGCAGCGTTTATTAGATAAGTACTTTACAACAAAACCTGATGGTATTCCAGGAAATGATGATACGGGAACGATGTCTTCCTGGGCTATTTTCAATATGATTGGCTTTTATCCGGATTGTCCCGGATTACCCGAATATACATTGACGACTCCGGTCTTTAATAAGGTAACGATCCGGTTAGATCCGAAATGGTATAAAGAGAACGAACTGGTGATTGAAACCAATCGTACTCAACCAGGAGCTTTATATATTGATAAGGTACTATTGAATGGCAAGAAGTTCAATAAATATCATATTACACATGATGAACTTGTTCACGGCAAATATTTAAAGTTTGATTTGAAATAACACACAGTGTTTCATAGGTATCGTTTTTGGGTTGACAGGGCTGTCGGACTTCTTATAGTTCGGCAGCCCATTTTTTTTACATTTATTTCTGTTATTACTTCATCGGAAATAGTGACGGTATATGCTTGGGATAGTGACGGTATCGGACCATGATAGCGTCACTATTTGTCTTGGATACCGTCACTATCTTACTTTTATTAAATTATATTCTGTTGTATTTTTAGTTATTCTCTCTTTTATAGGTGATTACAAAAATCTATTCCGTACGTCTACTATGTAAATCGTATGCAATAAAATAAAAAATGAGAAGAAATTTATTCAAACATATCCTTTGGATATTGATACTTGCAGAGTGTTTTCCTCTATTGGCAATTGCCGGATCGCAGCAAAAGGAACAACGTTATAAAATAGCCGTATGTGACTGGATGATTCTGAAGCGTCAGAAAATCGGTTCATTTCAATTGGTACATGAATTGAATGGTGACGGTGTAGAATTGGATATGGGTGGTCTTGGCAAGAGGGAAATGTTTGATAATAAATTGCGCGAACCCCATTTCCAGCAGTTATTTCGTGAAACAGCTCAAAAATATCAATTAGAAGTTTCTTCTATTGCTATGTCCGGTTTTTATGGACAGTCTTTTCTGGAGCGGGCTAACTATAAAGATTTAGTTCAAGATTGCCTTCATGCCATGAAAGTGATGAATGCCAAAGTAGCCTTTCTTCCTTTAGGAGGAGTCAAAGCTGGATGGGAAAAGATTCCGGCACTACGGACAGAAGTTGTAAAACGCTTGAAGGAGGTAGGAGATATGGCTGCTTCTGAAGGAGTGGTGATTGGTATTGAAACTCAATTGGATGCAAAAGGAGATGTGAAACTACTGAAAGAAATTAATTCTCCCGGAATCAAGATCTATTTTAAATTTCAAAATGCATTGGAGAATGGAAGGGATTTGTGCAAGGAGCTGAAGATTCTGGGGAAAAAGAGGATTTGCCAGATTCACTGTACGGATACCGATGGAGTGACTTTACCTTATAATAAACGATTGGATATGAATAAGGTGAAAAAGACACTGGATAAGATGGGATGGAGTGGATGGCTGGTGGTAGAACGTTCGCGTGACAAGGATGACGTGCGGAATGTGAAAAAGAATTATGGTACGAATATTAAGTATTTGAAAGAGGTATTTCAGTAAAGATAGGAGGAGATTATGATATAGTTAATATAATAGAGAGAAAAAAGCACAAAATCTATTTTTTATTCTTTTAAGTGATTACATTTTTTTTTATTATACGTCTTTCCTTAAAAGAACTTTTAGATTTTGAAGAATAATATATTATTTTTGTTTAAATTAAAATTTAATCTATGAAGAGTAAGATGAAGATTAAAATGAAGATTGCCGGAAAGTTATGGAGCTTGTCAGCAATTCTTTTATTCGTTTCTTGTGCTAAAGGTTTTGATGATAATGAAACCTTTTCTGGAGGTGTGACAAATGCACAGTTGGAATCTCCTGAAAATATAAGTTTCTCTACCTTAACTAATGCTGATGGGTCAGAGAGTTTGAAGCTAACATGGCCTGTTGTTATGGGAGCTGGTGGTTTTAAAGTGAATGTTTATAATATGAACGATCCAGTTAATCCAGTTGCAGTAATAGCAGATAGTATAGTAGACGGGAGTTCAATGGTATTCCCGAAATTAGAAGATACTAATTATCAGGTTACTGTACAAACAATGGGTAATGAAAAATTAAATAATAAGGATGCTCAAACAGCTACTATTCAAGATTACAAAGCATTTGCGGCAGTTGCAACTATTCATGAAAACAATGAAATTGCAGCTTATGTTAATGCTAATATTCAAGATTTTAACCAAGATCAGGAGCAGTGTTTTGTATTGGAGCCAGGAGGAGTTTATACATTAGATGATATAGCAGATTTTAAGCTGAATACGGTGACATTCCGCGGAGACAAAGACAATCGTCCGACTATAAAAGTTGGTGCCAATGGGGGACTTGTGACACAGGGAGGTTTAAAGATTAAGTATATTAATTTTGAGTGCACAGATATGTCCTCACAAAAAGGGATTCTTTGTTTAAGCGAAAATCCGGATGCTTCTATTACGACTGATGCTTTAGGGTATACAAATGATGGAGCTAATTCAGGATTTTATGTAATTAACAGTCCTATTATATTTCAAGAATGTAATTTTAGAAATATTCCTAATAGTTTGATTTATGGTAATAAAAAGAACTATGGTGTGAAAGATTTCCGTATTGCAAATTGTATTGTACAATTGAAAAACGAGGGATCATATTCTGTTATCGACTTTAATGGCGGTGGATGGATTAAAGACTTGCGAGTTGAAAATAGTACATTTTATAATTTGAATACTACATGTAGTGGTTATTTTGTACGCTATAGTAGTTCTAGTAATGCCCAACCTAAAAAAACATGGGGAAATACAGATAATACTGGTAGTATAACAATTACCTATAATACTTTCTGTAAAACAATGGCAAATAAAGATTTTGCGAATCAATTACCTAATACAAATACTTTAACCACTACTATACAATATAATATTTTTTATGATTGCTGGCGTTTATATCAAGCGATACAGTCACAAGCTAAAAGATATACAGATGGTAATACTATTTGGGGAATAACAAGGGCTTCTGAAAATAATGACACTGGAGGAAGAACGGATTCAAATGGCAAACCTTATGCAACACTTGAGGACCCTAACTTTAAAGGACCTATTGATCTTAGTTTTGACCTTACACAAGCTAAAGGTGGAGTTGATTTCAAGCCTAATGCTAGTTTAGCTACAGAAAAAAAAGCAGGTGACCCTCGTTGGTATGAGTAATATTAAATGTAATATATAATACAATAAAGATGAAACATAAAAATAATATAATCAAAATGTGTCTTGGCATATTTCTGGCTTTCACAATGGCTTTGCCTGCTATTGCCCAGAAAACACAGACATTCAAAGGTGTAGTGGTAGATACGACGGGGGAACCTATTATTGGTGCTTCTGTGAAGGTGGTAGGTACAACTACTGGAACTATAACTGATTTGGATGGTAAATTTATGGTTGTTGTTCCATCCGGAAAACAGGTTGAAATATCTTATATAGGATATATAACACAGGTATTATCAGATTTTAAGCAGACTAAGATTGAACTGAAAGAAGATACGCAGCAGTTAGATGAGGTTGTAGTGGTAGGTTATGGTACGCAGAAAAAAGCGCATCTAACAGGAGCTATTGCTACTGTACCTATGGATGATATTCAGGATCTTGCTTCCGGTAACTTGGCAAGTACGTTGAGTGGTATGGTAAATGGACTTAGCGTTAGTGGTGGAGATGCGCGACCTGGTGAGAATGCTCGGATTAATATTCGTCAAAATGATGTTTTATCAGATATTGGTGGTACTGCTTCAGAACCATTATATGTTATTGATGGGTATATTTATCCTGTAGAAGTGAAAATTGGTGATGTTACAGAAAATTTAGGAGCAACAGCATTTAATAATTTGGATCCGTCTGTAATTGAAAGTATTTCGGTTTTGAAAGATGCTGCGGCTGCTGTATACGGTGCTCGTGCTGCCAATGGTGTTATATTGGTTACTACTAAGAGAGGTAAACAAGGTGCGCCTAAGATCTCATATAGTGGAACTTTTGGCGTTGTGGATGAGGTTTCGCGTGCTAAGATGTTGAATGCTTACCAATATGGTCAACTTTGGAATGCTGTATGTGCAGCTGATCCAACTGATATATCTATTAATTTACAAAATGATTTGTTTCAGGCAGACGAGTTGAATGCAATGAAAGGTTTGAATTATGACTTGTTGGACAAATACTGGAAAGCTGCATTGACACAAAAACATAGTATCAATATGACCGGTGGTTCAGAAAGAGCTAATTATTTTGGAGGAATATCTTATTTTGATCAAGATGGTAATTTAGGTAATCTGGATTATAACCGTTGGAACTATCGTGCTGGTGTTGATGTGAAGATTAGTAAATGGTTAAAAGCAAGTCTTCAGGTTTCAGGTGACTATGGAAAGAAAAACAAACCGAATGTGAAGGTTGGAGGTAGTAATGACGAGAAAGACTATAATCTTCTGTTAGTTCGTCCATATTATATTCCTGAAGAAGTGAATGGTATTCCAATCGTGCCTTATGGTATTAGCAATTCACAGGTAAGTTCTTCGCAAAACTATTCATTTTCTCTGCTTCAAAACGCAGGGGATTATAATAGAACAGAAACATCGAATATGAACATTAATGCGGGACTGGAATATGATTTTGGATGGAATAAATGGTTGAAAGGGTTAAAACTAAAATTCTCTTATTCAAAGAGTATCAATTCTACAAAAAACAATCAATATGGTTCGTCATATGAACTTTATTATATGTCCAAACGTGCTGGAAGTGGAAATCATTTGTATACACCTATCCAAGGACAGGAATCTCTTTATGAAGAGTTGCTGGCAGAAAACAATTTCTTACTAGCTAATAATGGTTCAGCTATAAACAATGCCAGTGGGGATCCTTATTTGTCTCGTACAATGAGCCGTGCTGATAATTATCAGATGAACTTCACTGCAACTTATAACCGTGATTTTGGTAGTCATCATATAGGTGCTTTGTTTTCTATTGAAAAATCAGAGGCTGAAAGTGAATATTTAGTGGGACAGGTTACTAATCCTTATGAATTTACCAATGGACAATCGAATCTAGTTCAATATAATAGTGCATCTACTACAGAATTTAAACGTGCAGAGTCTGGTACATTATCATATATTGGTCGTGTGAACTATGCATATGCTGATAAGTACTTGTTTGAGTTCCTGCTTCGCTCGGATGCATCAACCAAGTTTGCTCCTGAAAATTATTGGGGAGTTTTTCCTTCAGTTTCTGCTGGTTGGATTATATCACAAGAAGAATGGTTTACAAAGAGTGTGAAATGGGTTGATTATTTGAAAGTACGAGCTTCATTTGGTTTAACAGGTCGGGATAATACGAAAGCATGGCAATGGATGCAGAACTATGCGGTTGATAAAGATAAAGGACCTATATTTGGTGTTAATACATCAACAAACTCTGGTAATCATATAACTATTAATAAAGAAATATCTGCTGTAAACCGTGATGCACACTGGGATAAGTCATATAAAGCAAACTTTGGTTTGGATTTCAATGTGTTGAATAACCGTTTATCATTCAATATTGATGGTTATTATGAGTGGAATCGCGAAATGTTACTCCCATATTCAGCTTCTATTCCGGGTACGGTAGGAACACAGTCTGCGAATTTTAATTATGGAGAGTTGGATACATATGGTATGGAGTTATCTGTGACTTGGAGAGATAAAATAGGAAAAGATTTTAAATATAAAGTGTCTGTGAATACCGGGTATACGGATAATAAGGTACTCATGATGGACTGGGAAACCAACCAACGTTATATGAAGATTCATGAGGGTAGTCGTACCGATATGGGAACATGGGGAATGCAGTGTCTTGGTATGTTCCGTAGTTATCAAGATATAGATGAATATTTCACCAAATATAATATTACATCATATATGGGTATGACTAAGGATAATGTAAAACCTGGTATGTTAATATATAAGGATATTCGTGGTGCAGAACAGACCGATGGAACCTATGCTGGACCAGATGGAGTTGTAAGTTATGAAAATGATCAAGTTCGTTTGTCAAACCGAAGTAATCCTTATGGTTTCACTACAAATTTGAGTGCAGAATGGAAAGGTATTTCTTTGTCTGCACAGATAAGCGCAAGTTGGGGAGGATATAGTTTTGTCCCAACATCGGCACTTAAGATCGGTAATATGGTTGGTTCAGGATCGGGTTCGTATACAGACTTGGAATATACCAATATGCCATCCTTCTGGAATACAGATAATATGTTTGTTTATAATGATGTAGTTGATGCGTCAGGTAATGTGGTTGTAAAAGCTAATCGCAATGCAAAATATCCTAACTTAAGATGGGGTAGTGTTAATAGTGTGAATTCAACATTTTGGAGAGTGAGTGGAACTCGCGTTAGCATGAATCGCTTAACATTAGCATATGCCATACCATCGAAGTTTACAAGATTGATAGGTATCGAAAGTTGTCGTTTCAATGTAACAGGACAAAACTTATTTAGTTTCTATAATCCTTATCCTGATAATTTTATAGATCCTATGACTTCTTATGGTAGTTATCCTACTTTGCGTAAGTTTACTATTGGTGTAAATGTGACATTCTAAAAAGAAATAACGATGAAAAGAAAAAATATAATAGCTTTCAGTGTTGCTTTAATGGCGATAGGTGCTTTCACTTCATGTAGTGATGAGTTTCTGCAAGATAAAAAGAATTACGACTATGTTGACGCAAGTACATATAATACATTCAGTGGCGCAAAAGCACGTGTAGATGATATATATGCTTGGTGCTTGCCTAATACGAGTTCCGAACCAAGTTGGAAATACAATAGTACCGGAGCAGCCGATTTACAGTCTAAGTCTACAGAAGAGTATAGTGGATTCGGATCATTCGTAGATCCTGACGCTCCGATGACCAGTCAGAGTGGAAACAATACGGTTCCTGATTATTTTCATAATAGTGGTAATAATATTCAGGCAAGTGTTTGGGGACGTATTCGTAATTGCAATGATGTTATTTATGGTATAGAAAATAGTACTCTTTCAGAAGAAGAAAAGAATCAGTTACTCGGACAGGTTTATTTCTTTCGTGCATGGTGTTACTACAACTTAGTGAAATGGTATGGTGGAGTGCCTATAATTACGGAAGTACAGGAACCAGTGGCAGGGGCAATCACTCCTCGTTCTACAACAAAAGCATGTGTTGATTTTATTTGTGAGGATTTAGAGCGTTCAGCGCAGTTACTTGCTCCGTTTACCGAAAATGGAGGGTGGCCTTCAAGTGATTTTGGACGTGTTACTTCCGGTACAGCACTGGCATTGAAAGGACGGACTCTTTTGTTATATGCAAGTCCGTTGTTTAACCGTAAAAATGATGTAGAACGTTGGAGGAAGGCTTATAATGAAATCACTGCTGATTTACCCAGAATAAATGCTTGTGGATATGGTTTAGCTAATGAAAGTAATGCCGGAGCTAATGCTTCAGGTTGGGCGAATGTTTTTTCAATGGTTGATGGCAATACAGAAGCTGTATTCGTAACGCTATATAATGATATAGCCACTGGTGGAGTACCTGATTTTAGTAAAAACAACTCATGGGAACATGGTATTCGGCCATCAAATGCCATGGGAGGTGGTGGCAAAACTCCTTCTGCTATGATGGTTGATATGTTTCCTATGGCTGATGGAAAAAGACCTTCTACGTGCAATACTTATACTACACTAGAGCAATCTTCTGTTGCTTATGATAAAAATGTTCCATTTGCCAATCGTGATCCTCGTTTTTATCGGACGTTTGCTTTCCCTGGAGTACGTTGGGCTTTCAGTGGTGATCCTAAGAACGCAAGCAATAATAATCCTTATACAGGGGATAAGTATAATTTGTGGAATTATGTTTGGTATGCTAATGAGAGTGATAGAGATAATGAAGAGGCTAGTAGCTCTAATACTTATGGTGCGGATAACTTGTTGACAAATGCTAAAGGTTTCTATATACGTAAACGTTCGGATGATTTAGATGTGAATTCGAATGCCAGATATAAATTTAGTCAAGCAAATGGTTTTAAATTTAGTGGCAGCCCATATTTGGAGATTCGTTATGCTGAAGTGTTGTTGAATTATGCAGAAGCAGCATGTGGTGCTGGTGAAATGGGAGTAGCTGTTGAACAATTGAAGAAGATACGTGCTCGTGTAGGATATACATCTGCAAATAATTTCGGTTTACAGACCAACTTGTCAGGTGACCAAGCTGCATGTTTTGCTGCCATCTTGTACGAACGTCAGATTGAATTGGCTTATGAAGGAAAACGTTTTGATGACTTACGCCGTTGGATGTTGTTTGATGGTGGTGCAGAAAGAGCAGAAGGTGCTCCTGACACATGGGTTCCGTCTGGTTGGAATGGAAACACTTGTACTTATTTAGGTTTTAAACAACTCAATGGGCAACGCCGTGATAATCTTGAATTCCGTGTTAGTAGTACTCATGAGAGTAAAGGGCTTGGTGGTACATCGTGGGAAATAAATGGAGTAAATCCAGACCCTTTAAAAGATGTAACACGTCCGGATGCATTAGATTTGAGACAAGCGGATATTTCCAGTCAACAGAATAAGTTAGTTGAGTTTTATAATACTTATTTGACGCGTAAAATGAAGAAAGGTGATGCATATACTACTGATCATACACCTAAATATATGAATTTTCTTCCTAGATATTACTTCCTAGGTTTTGCGGAAGGAGCTCAAAAGGCTAATCAGACATTGCCACAGACTATTGGTTGGGCAGATTATAATAATGGTGGTGCTAACGGTACTTTTGATCCATTAGCAGAATAAATTTATAATATCTGATTTATCTTGATAACGTCTCTAATATCTCTTGAATGAGAGGATTGGAGACGTTATTTTTTTGATAGGAATATGGGTTCTGAGGGAAAAAACATATTTAAGATAATAAATTCGGCTCTACTGATTACAAATCTTTTCTTCTTTCGTCTTATTATTGTATTTTTGAATTAACAACTTCACAAAACCAAATAAAAATGAAGAAGAAACAGGTACTTTTAGCAGTTTTTGCTGCAACAATGTTGACTCCGACCGTTGCATGGGCGCAATACCCACAAATATCTGGCGAAGCCAAAGAAAACTATACAAAAATGATGACCGAAGAGCGGAAACGCTCTGATGAAGCATGGGCGAAGGCACTTCCAATAGTACAGAAAGAAGCGAAGGAAGGACGTCCATATATTCCTTGGGCTGGTCGTCCGTACGATTTGCCGCAGGCTGATATTCCTGCATTCCCAGGTGCTGAAGGTGGTGGTATGTACAGTTTTGGTGGTCGTGGAGGTAAAGTGATAACTGTCACAAATCTGAATGATCGTGGACCGGGCTCTTTCCGTGAAGCATGTGAAACTGGTGGTGCACGTATTATCGTATTTAATGTTGCTGGTATCATCCGTCTGGAATCTCCGATTATCGTCCGTGCTCCTTACGTAACTATTGCCGGACAAACAGCTCCGGGAGATGGTGTTTGTATTGCTGGAGAATCATTTTGGGTAGATACACATGATGTGGTGGTACGTCATATGCGTTTCCGTCGTGGAGAAACGAAAGTATGGCATCGTGATGACTCTTTCGGAGGTAATCCTGTTGGTAATATAATGATCGACCACTGCTCCTGTACATGGGGATTGGATGAAAACATTTCTTTCTATCGCCACATGTACGACCCGAGTGAAGGACAATATGAAAGCAAAGACTTGAAACTTCCTACTGTAAACGTAACTATTCAAAATACTATCTCGGCAAAAGCGTTGGATACATACAATCATGCATTTGGTAGTACGTTAGGTGGTGAGAACTGTGCATTTGCCCGTAACCTTTGGGCTAGTAACTCCGGACGTAATCCTTCTATCGGTTGGAATGGTATATTCAATTTCGTTAATAATGTAGTATTCAATTGGGTGCACCGTTCTTCTGATGGTGGTGATTATACCGCTATGTTCAATATGATTAACAACTACTACAAACCGGGACCTGCTACTCCTAAGGATTCCAATGTAGGACATCGTATCTTGAAACCGGAAGCAGGACGTAGTAAGCTGGATCATAAAGAATATGGGCGAGTATATGCCGACGGAAATATAATGGAAGGCTATCCTGAAATAACTAAAGACAACTGGAATGGCGGTATTCAGATTGAAGACCAGCCGAATACTGACGGATATACTGAATACATGCGTAGCTATAAGCCATTCGAGATGCCGTATATCAATATCATGGGAGCCAAAGATGCTTATGACTATGTATTGAAACATGTAGGTGCGAATATTCCTTGTCGTGATATTGTTGACGAACGTGTGATTGAAGAAGTTAGAACAGGTATTCCTTATTATGAAAAGAAACTTCCCAAAGATGCATACGGCGATCTTACCGGTTTGTCTCCTAAATCAATGGGTGAGGACGGACAGTTCAAGTATCGTCGTTTACCGAAAGATTCTTATAAGCAGGGTATTATTACTGATATTCGCCAGATGGGTGGTTATCCTGAATATAAAGGTACTCCTTATGTAGATACAGACGGTGATGGTATGCCGGATGAATGGGAAATTGCTAATGGCTTGAATCCGAATGACCCGAGTGATGCCAATAAGGACTGTACTGGTGACGGATATACGAATATTGAAAAATACATCAACGGTATCAGCACAAAGCATAAAGTAGATTGGAGAGATATGAAGAACAACTACGATACATTGGCTGAAAAAGGAAAATTAATGTAATTATGAAAAAGATACTGATACTATCATTGCTTTTTATATCCGGTTGGATGTCTGTACAGGCAGTCGACTTAAATAAAGAGAATCGTGATCCTGAATATGTAAAGTCTATTGTCAGCCGATCACAAAAGATCGTTGATAAACTCGGACTTACAGATGCGAAAATAGCCGAAGACGTCCGCAATGTCATAGCCAATCGTTACTTCGAATTAAATGATATTTATGAGGTACGCGATGCGAAAGTCAAGAAAGTAAAAGAATCCGGGTTGACTGGTGAGGCTAAAAATGAAGCTTTGAAAGCTGCGGAAAATGAAAAAGATGCAGCACTATATCGTTCACATTTCGCTTTTCCTGCCGATTTATCTCTCTTTCTTGATGAAAAGCAAATAGAAGCTGTTAAAGATGGCATGACTTATGGAGTGGTAAAAGTGACTTATGACTCACATTTGGACATGATTCCTACTTTGAAAGAAGAAGAAAAAGCTCAAATCTATGCTTGGTTGATAGAGGCTCGTGAATTTGCGTTGGATGCAGAAAATTCGAATAAGAAACACGCAGCTTTCGGAAAATACAAAGGACGTATCAATAACTATCTGGCTAAACGTGGATATGACTTGAAGAAAGAACGTGAAGAATGGTACAAACGTGTAAAAGCCCGTGGAGGTTCTTTATAATTAAAAAATAAGATACTATAAAAAGAAGTGAAATTCTTTCCCATTGTAAATGGTTAGTTTGTTTGATGGTGGAAAGGGTGGCTCGGAGAGTCGCCCTTTTATCGTATATAAATTTTGAATCTAATGATTCTTCTAGTATATTTGAGTACAAATGGCGCTTTCCATCGTCTCCTTTGTATAAAAGATACAAATATAGAATATACAAATGAAAAAGTTAAGAAATACATTAGCCGCAATAAGTCTTCTGTTTCTGGCTTCTTGTGGGGGGAACAAAGACTATTATGTGTTCACTTCGTTTCATGAACCGGCTGATGAGGGTTTGAGATACTTATATAGTGAGGATGGAATGCATTGGGACAGTATTCCGGGAGTTTGGCTAAAACCGGAATTGGGACAGCATCAGCTTATGCGGGACCCCTCGATGGTACGTACTCCGGATGGAACCTACCATTTGGTTTGGACTACAAGTTGGAAAGGTGATTTAGGATTTGGTTACGCGCATTCCAAAGATTTGATCCATTGGTCGGAACAACAGATGATTCCTGTAATGGCAGACGAACCGACTACTGTAAATGTATGGGCTCCGGAAATTTTCTATGACGACGAGAACGATCAGTTTATGGTAGTATGGGCTTCCTGTGTCCCCGGACGTTTTGAAAAGGGGATAGAAGAAGAGAACAATAATCATCGTTTATACTATATCACGACAAAAGATTTTAAAACCGTTTCGAAAGCAAAACTTTTATACGATCCGGGATTCAGTTCCATTGATGCCGTTATCGTGAAACGGGCGAAGAATGACTATGTAATGGTACTCAAGGATAACACCCGTCCGGAACGTAATCTGAAAATCGCTTTTTCCGATTCTATGACCGGTCCTTATTCGCCCGCATCCCAGCCTTTCACTGAATCCTTTGTAGAAGGACCGTCTGTAGAGAAAGTGGGAGATGATTATCTAATCTACTTTGATGTATATAAGAGGAAAATATATGGCGCTATGCGTACGAAGGATTTCCGGAACTTTACAGATGTAACAGAAGAGGTAAGCATCCCTGTAGGGCATAAGCATGGAACCATATTTACGGCTCCGGAATCAGTCGTAAAAGCATTGCTGGAAGAAAAGAAATAAATCCGGAAACAATTTAAATCAGAAATAGATCATGAACAACTCTGCTAAAATTCTTTTTGTACTGGTTGCCGGTTGGTTGACTACTACAGCCTTTGCACAAGATAGAATTCATTATACAGGAAAAGAATTATCGAACCCGGCTTGTCACGACGGACAACTGTCTCCGGTAGTCGGAGTACATAACATTCAGTTGGTGCGTGCCAATCGTGAACATCCCGATGCTTCGAACGGTAATGGATGGACGTATAATCACCAGCCGATGCTGGCTTATTGGAATGGACAGTTTTTCTATCAGTACTTGGCAGATCCTTCTGACGAACACGTACCGCCTTCACAGACTTTTCTGATGACATCGAAGGATGGATATCGCTGGACAAATCCGGAAATTGTGTTTCCTCCTTATCAAGTTCCTGATGGATATACCAAAGAGTCTCGTCCGGGTGTGCAAGCCAAAGATCTGATTGCCATTATGCACCAGCGTGTCGGATTCTATGTTTCTAAATCCGGCAGGCTGATTACAATGGGAAATTATGGAGTTGCTTTGGATAAAAAAGATGATCCCAATGATGGAAACGGTATTGGCCGGGTGGTTCGTGAAATAAAGAAAGACGGTTCTTACGGACCGATCTATTTCATTTATTATAATCATGGATTTAATGAAAAGAATACTGATTATCCGTATTTTAAGAAAAGCAAGGATCGTGAGTTTGTGAAGGCTTGCCAGGAAATTCTCGACAATCCGTTGTATATGATGCAGTGGGTGGAAGAAGCCGACCGTGAAGATCCTATCCTCCCGCTGAAGAAAGGATACAAGGCATTCAATTGTTATACATTGCCGGACGGACGTATTGCCAGCCTTTGGAAACATGCGCTTACCTCTATCAGTGAGGATGGCGGACATACTTGGGCAGAACCTGTGCTTCGTGCAAAAGGTTTCGTCAATAGTAACGCGAAAATTTGGGGACAGCGTTTAAGTGATGGTACATATGCTACCGTATATAATCCGTCGGAATTCCGTTGGCCGCTGGCTATATCTTTGAGTAAAGATGGATTGGAATATACAACATTGAATCTGGTGCATGGTGAAATCACTCCCATGCGTTATGGAGGAAATTATAAATCATACGGTCCTCAATATCCACGTGGCATTCAGGAAGGCAATGGGGTACCTGCTGATGGTGATTTGTGGGTTTCTTACAGTGTGAACAAGGAAGATATGTGGATTTCCCGTATTCCTGTCCCGGTGGAAATAAATGCTTCAGCACATGCGGATGATGATTTCTCTAAAAATAAATCAATTGCGGAACTGACTGACTGGAATATTTATTCTCCGGTTTGGGCTCCTGTTTCTTTGGAAGGTCAATGGTTGAAGTTGCAGGATAAAGATCCCTTTGATTATGCCAAAGTGGAACGTAAAATTCCGGCTTCTAAAGAATTGAAGGTATCATTTGATTTGAAAGCCGGCCAAAATGATAAAGGTACACTCCAGATTGAATTTTTGGATGAGAATGGAATCGCCTGTTCTCGTATGGAACTTACTGATGATGGTATTTTCCGAATGAAAGGCGGCTCCCGGTTTGCAAATATGATGAAATATGAAGCAGGAAAGGTTTATCATGTAGAAGCAGTCCTTTCTACTGTTGATCGTAATATTCAAGTATATGTAGATGGCAAGAGAGTAGGGCTGCGTATGTTCTATGCGCCTGTGGCTGCTGTCGAACGAATCGTATTCCGTACTGGCGTACCTCGTACATTCCCGACTGTAGATACTCCTGCCGACCAGACTTATGATCTGCCGAATGCAGGTGCGCAAGATCCATTAGCTGAATATGGCATTGCCAATGTGAAAACTTCTTCTACAGATAAGGATTCGTCTTCTGTGTTTTTAAAGTATGCTGACTTCAGTCATTATGCAGACTATTTCAATAGTATGGAAGACGAAAATATTATTCAGGCAATTCCCAATGCAAAAGCTTCGGAATGGATGGAGGAAAATATTCCTTTGTTCGAGTGTCCGCAACATAACTTTGAAGAAATGTATTATTATCGTTGGTGGTCAATCCGTAAGCATATCAAAGAGACTCCTGTTGGATATGGCATGACCGAGTTTCTCGTTCAGCGTTCTTATTCTGATAAATATAATTTGATTGCTTGTGCAATTGGACATCACATTTATGAAAGCCGTTGGTTGCGTGATCCGAAATATTTAGATCAGATTATTCATACATGGTATCGTGGTAATGATGGCGGTCCGATGAAGAAAATGGATAAGTTCAGCTCATGGAATGCGGATGCTCTACTGGCTCGTTACATGGTAGATGGTGATAAGGACTATCTGCTGGATATGAAGAAAGATCTGGAAACCGAATATCAGCGTTGGGAACGTACAAACCGTTTGAAGAACGGATTGTATTGGCAGGGTGACGTACAGGATGGTATGGAAGAATCAATCAGTGGGGGACGGAAGAAGAAATATGCCCGGCCGACAATTAATAGTTATATGTATGGCAATGCCAAAGCACTTTCATACATGGGAATTCTTTCTGGTGATGAGGGGATGGCTATGAAATATGGCATGAGAGCAGATACTTTAAAAAATCTGGTAGAAAATGAATTGTGGAATACACGTCATCAGTTTTTTGAAACGATGCGTACGGACTCTTCTGCGAATGTGCGTGAAGCAATCGGATATATTCCCTGGTATTTCAACCTGCCGGATACTACCCAAAAGTATGAAATTGCCTGGAAAGAAATTATGGATGAAAAAGGCTTCTCTGCTCCTTATGGACTGACAACCGCAGAACGTCGTCATCCGGAATTCCGTACACGTGGAGTAGGCAAATGTGAGTGGGACGGTGCTATCTGGCCGTTCGCTTCCGCACAGACATTGACAGCAATGGCTAACTTTATGAATAATTATCCGCAGACTGTATTGTCTGACAGTGTATATTTCCATCAGATGGAATTATATGTGGAATCACAGTACCATCGTGGTCGTCCCTATATTGGTGAATATTTGGATGAGGTGACCGGCTATTGGCTGAAAGGAGATCAGGAACGTAGCCGTTATTATAACCATTCCACTTTCAACGATTTGATAATTACAGGGCTGATCGGACTTCGTCCGCGTTTGGATAATACTATTGAAGTGAATCCCTTAATACCTGCCGACAAGTGGGATTGGTTCTGCTTGGATAATGTATTATATCATGGTCATAATCTGACGATTCTTTGGGATAAGAATGGTGATCGTTATCATTGTGGAAAAGGATTACGCATTTTTGTAGATGGTAAGGAAGTAGGGCAGGCGGATACATTGACAAGAATCGTTTGTGAGGATGTTCTTGAATGATCATTTATTAAACAAATAAAGATATATGAAAAGATGAATTTTAGAAATTATTTTCTTTTAATATTGCTTTGTCTACCTTGTATTGTACAAGCGAAAAATATAACAATCACTCGTCTCACCTGTGAAATGCAGGAAGGGTTTGTTGTGGTTGAAGGTGCACCCCGTTTGGGATGGGTGATGGAGTCACCGGAAAATGGGACACGACAATCTGCCTATGAGATTGATATTCGGGAAGCTTTTACAGGACGTTTAATTTGGAATAGCGGTAAAGTCAATTCTTCACAGAGTCAGTTGATTGCAACGGAAGGAGTGAATATAGCTTCTGATAATCCTTTCAATTATAGTTGGCGTGTTCGTGTTTGGGATGAAACGGATACACCTTCTGAATGGAGTCGTGAAGCAAAGTTCCGCGCTGTTTCCTCAAAGTATTCCGAAGGAAAATGGATTGGAGCTATTACCCGACAAAATGCTCATTTACCGGAAGGGCGTAAGTTCCACGGTGGAGAGTTGAAGAAACCGGAAGTGAAAGCGGCTTGGGAAGCAGTGGACACTTTGGCAAAGAAAAGTATTTGTTTGAGAAGAACATTCCGAGTAGGAGATGAGACAGAAGGGGGTACAAACCGTAAACCGGGCAAGAAAATTGTGGAGGCTACGGCATACGTTTGTGGCCTGGGATTCTATGAGTTTTCTTTGAATGGTAAAAAAATAGGTAACAGTGAGTTTGCTCCATTGTGGAGTGATTATGATAAAACTGTTTACTATAATACATACGATGTAACGGAACAATTGCGACATGGCGAGAATGCCGTAGGAATCTTATTAGGAAATGGATTCTATAATGTGCAGGGGGGACGTTATCGCAAATTACAGATCAGCTTTGGCCCTCCCACACTTTTATTTGAGCTGGTCATTAACTACGAAGATGGAACATGTACAACGGTTCATTCTGATAATGACTGGAAATATGATTTTAGTCCGGTAACTTTCAATTGCATATATGGAGGGGAAGATTATGATGCGCGTCGTGAACAGAAAGGATGGAATCAGATTGGCTTTGATGACAGTCACTGGCGTCCGGTAGTCATACAGGAAGCTCCTAAAGGAGTACTTCGTCCACAGATGGCGGCTCCGGTGAAAATCATGGAACGGTATGATATTCAAAAAGTAACCAAACTAAATGCGGAACAAGTTGCAGCAGCTTCTGTATCAACTAAGAGAACAGTCGATCCTTCTGCTTTTGTGTTGGATATGGGACAGAATCTGGCTGGCTTTCCGGAAATAACAATACGTGGTAGACGGGGGCAGAAAGTAACTTTGATTGTAGCTGAAGCATTGACAGAGGAAGGTGCTTGCAATCAGCGTCAGACAGGGCGTCAACACTATTACGAATACACTCTGAAAGGGGAAGGAGATGAAACTTGGCACCCTCGTTTCTCTTATTACGGTTTTAGATATGTTCAGGTAGAGGGTGCTGTCTTAAAAGGGCAGAAGAATCCGCATAAATTGCCTGTATTAAAGAATATTCAATCCTGTTTCGTATATAATTCGGCCAGGAAAGTTTCCACTTTCGAATCATCCAATCAGATATTTAATGCTGCCCATCGATTGATTGAGAAAGCGGTTCGCAGCAATATGCAGTCTGTGTTTACGGATTGTCCGCATCGTGAGAAACTTGGATGGCTGGAACAGGTACATCTGAATGGTCCGGGTTTGTTGTATAACTATGATTTGACAGCTTATGCTCCGCAGATTATGCAGAATATGGCAGATGCACAACATGCCAACGGAGCTATGCCGACAACTGCTCCGGAATATGTGATTTTTGAAGGTCCGGGGATGGATGCTTTTGCCGAATCTCCGGAGTGGGGTGGTTCTCTGGTTATTTTCCCTTTTATGTACTATGAGACTTATGGAGACGATTCATTGATTAAGAAGTATTATCCGAATATGCGTCGTTATGTGGATTATCTCAAGACTCGTGCAGATAAAGGTATTCTTTCTTTCGGATTGGGAGACTGGTATGATTACGGAGATTTTCGTGCGGGATTCTCACGGAATACACCGGTTCCATTGGTGGCTACTGCGCATTATTATATGACAGTCATGTATTTGGTACAAGCTGCGAAAATGCTAGGTAATGACTTTGACATTCGTTATTATACTTCGCTGGCACAGGATATAATGGCCGCATTTAATAAATGTTTTCTTCATAAAGATGCGGCACAATATGGTACAGGAAGCCAATGCAGTAATGCACTTCCGCTATTCCTCCAAATGACGCAGGATGCAGATCTGAATGAGAAAGTATTTATGAATCTGATAAAAGATGTAGAAGCACATGGCAACCGTTTGACTACCGGTGATGTGGGAAACCGTTATCTGATTCAGACATTGGCGCGTAATGGAGAACATGAACTTATTTATAAGATGTTCAATCATGAAGAAGCTCCCGGATATGGTTTCCAGTTGAAATTCGGCGCTACAACTTTGACCGAGCAGTGGGACCCCCGTCAAGGTTCTTCCTGGAATCACTTTATGATGGGACAGATTGATGAATGGTTTTTTAATTCACTGGTCGGTATTCGTCCATCTACTACTCCCAAACAAGGTTATCAGAAGTTCATCATTGCTCCCCAACCTGTGGGAGATTTGAAATATGTCAAAGCGTCGTATGAAACTTTATACGGTACCATTACTGTGGACTGGACTTGTGAGAATGGGATTTTCACTTTAAACGTGTCTGTTCCAGTGAATACTACCGCTGTCGTTTACCTCCCGGGAGAAAAAGAACCGAAAGAGATACAGAGCGGAACATATCAATTGGTTTGTGCAAAATGAAAGAACCTTTTTGTATATATTTGTAGAATTAAAAAACAATGTATTAGCATGATTTTTTAGAAGGTAACAATGAAATTATACTTTAATAATATCGATTATGAATTTACGAACAACTCTTATCGTCTTTCTTTGCTTCTGTGCAACAACAGTTCTTCGTGCCGAGCGTGTAGATATGCTGAAGGCCGGTGCAAAAGCAAATGGTAAGGCTCTTAATACAAAGCTAATCAATTCAACGATTGACCGTCTGAACCGTGGTGGCGGAGGTACTCTTTTCTTTCCTGCCGGGACTTACCTGACGGGGAGTATCCATCTGAAAAGTAATATTACACTGGAGTTGGAAGCCGGAGCTACCTTGCTCTTTTCTGATAACTTTGATGACTATCTTCCTTTTGTCGAGGTTCGCCATGAAGGAGTGATGATGAAAAGTTTTCAGCCTTTGATCTATGCGGTAGATGCCGAGAATATTACGATCAAAGGAGAAGGAACTTTGGACGGACAAGGAAAGAAATGGTGGATGGAGTTCTTTCGTGTCATGATTGATTTGAAAGACAATGGCATGCGTGATGTGAATAAATATCAGCCGATGTGGGATGTGGCAAACGATACGACGGCGATTTATGCTGAAACGAACAAGGATTATGTAAGTACATTGCAACGTCGCTTTTTCCGTCCTCCGTTTATTCAGCCCGTTCGTTGTAAGAAAGTAAAGATTGAAGGAGTGAAAATCATAAATTCTCCCTTCTGGACGGTCAATCCGGAGTTTTGCGACAATGTAACCATAAAGGGGATCACCATAGATAATGCGCCCTCACCAAATACGGACGGAGTGAATCCGGAATCCTGCCGCAACGTACATATCAGCGACTGCCATATATCAGTAGGAGACGATTGCATCACAATCAAGTCGGGAAGAGATGCGCAGGCCCGTCGTTTGGGAGTACCTTGCGAGAATATCACTATCACCAACTGCACCATGCTTTCCGGTCATGGAGGCGTTGTTATCGGCAGCGAGATGAGTGGGAGTGTGCGTAAAGTTACTATTTCCAATTGCGTGTTTGACGGAACAGATCGTGGAATCCGTATTAAGTCGACCCGTGGAAGGGGAGGAGTCGTTGAAGATATTCGTGTCAGCAACGTCGTAATGAGCAACATTAAACAGGAAGCTGTTGTATTGAATTTGAAATACAGTAAAATGCCTGCCGAACCTAAGAGTGAACGCACTCCGATATTCCGTAACGTACATATCAGCGGAATGACTGTGACAAACGTAAAGACTCCGATCAAAATAGTGGGCTTGGAAGAAGCGCCGATATCTGACATCGTTTTGCGTGATATTCATATTCAGGGAGGGAAACAGAATTGTATCTTCGAAAATTGTGAACGTATCACGATGGATGACGTAATCATCAATGGTGAAGTAATTAAAAGCACCACAGATTAACACTGATTTTTAATTCGACTAAATTATAAGAATAATAAATCTGTGAAAATCTGTGTAATCTGTGGTGAAAAAACAACTAGCATAAATTAAAAATAAATGAAACGAATCCTTTTTACTATGCTTCTTGCCGCATCTCTTTCGGCCGAAGCCCAGACGCAAACATACGAGACGGAATTTGCCCGTCCCTTGAATGAAGTACTGACGGATATACAGAACCGTTTCGGAGTCCGTTTGAAATATGACATTGATACGGTGGGAAAAGTGCTGCCTTATGCCGATTTCCGTATTCGTCCTTATTCCGTGGAAGAATCCTTGACGAATGTATTGGCACCTTTCGATTATAAATTTGTTAAGCAGAAAGGAAATATGTATAAGCTGAAAGCATACGAGTATCCACGTCGTACAGATGCAGACGGAGAGAAGATGCTGGCTTATCTGAATACACTTTATACAGACCGACAGTCTTTTCAACTTCGTGCCGATTCTCTGAAAAAAGAGGTACGTCAGCGTTTAGGTATCGATACTTTGTTGGCTCAATGTGTCAAAACCAAACCTATTCTTTCAAAGATACGTAAGTTTGATGGCTATACCGTGCAGAATTTCGCACTTGAAACACTTCCCGGATTATACATTTGCGGTTCTATCTATACGCCCCAATCGAAAGGAAAACATGCGTTGATAATCTGCCCTAACGGACATTTTGGTGGCGGACGTTATCGGGAAGACCAACAACAACGTATGGGAACTTTGGCACGTATGGGAGCTGTTTGTGTAGACTATGATTTGTTCGGATGGGGAGAGTCGGCTTTGCAAGTAGGCAGTGCGGCACACCGTAGTAGTGCGGCACACACTATTCAGGCAATGAACGGCTTACTGATTCTTGACTACATGCTTGCTTCCCGTAAGGACATTGATACCAGCCGTATCGGTACGAATGGTGGTTCGGGTGGAGGTACCCATACTGTATTGTTGAGCGTATTGGATGATCGTTTCACCGCTTCAGCTCCGGTGGTGAGCCTGGCTTCTCACTTTGACGGTGGCTGTCCCTGCGAAAGCGGAATGCCTATTCAATTATCTGCAGGAGGAACCTGTAATGCGGAATTAGCCGCTACTTTTGCTCCTCGTCCGCAACTGATTGTATCGGATGGTGGCGACTGGACGGCCAGTGTTCCTGCTCTTGAATTTCCTTATCTGCAACGAATCTATGGATTCTATCAGGCAAAAGATAAAGTAACGAATGTACATCTTCCCAAAGAGAAACATGACTTTGGTCCGAATAAGCGGAATGCTGTTTATGATTTCTTCGCAGAAGTATTCAAATTGGATAAAAAGATGTTGGATGAAAGCAAGGTCACCATTGAACCGGAATCCGCTATGTATAGTTTTGGCGAAAAAGGAGCTTTGCTTCCCGAAGGAGCCATCCGTTCTTTTGACAAGGTAGCTGCTTATTTTGACAAGAAGGCTTATGCTAATTTAAAATCAGATGCTTCTCTCGAAAAGAAAGCCATCGACTGGGTAGCTTCTTTAGAGTTGAACGATGATAAGAAGGCAGGTTTTGCAGTAACTGCCATTTATAATCATCTTCGTAAAGTGCGTGACTGGCACAATGAACACCCTTATACAACAATCCCCGAAGGTATCAATCCTCTGACAGGCAAACCGCTTTCTAAACTCGACCGTGAAATGATTGCAGATTCCGCTATGCCGAAAGAAGTGCATGAAAGGTTAATGAAAGATTTGCGCAGAGTATTGACGGAAGAACAGATTGAACAAATCCTGGATAAATACACGGTAGGTAAAGTTGCTTTTACCTTGAAAGGTTATCAGGCCATTGTGCCCAATATGACGGAAGAGGAAACGGCTTTCGTCTTGGAACAGTTGAAACTAGCTCGCGAACAGGCTATTGACTACAAGAATATGAAGCAGATATCTGCTATCTTCGAAATTTATAAAACCAAATGCGAACAGTATTTCAATGAGCATGGTCGCAACTGGCGTCAGATGTTCAAAGATTATGTGAATAAGCGAAACGCAGAAAAGAAAGCTCAAGAAAAGAAATAAAATGAGGGTAAACCCTTAACCTTCTACATAACCGGAAAATCTCCGGGATAATAAAAGAATATAATAGAGCTATGCTTTGCAACTGACAAAGCATAGCTTTATCATATCTAAAGCTATGCTTTAGTTCCCCTAAAACACTGCTATAATTTATTTCTTCACGATTACTAAACATCTTTTTCGCAGGAAATGTGTTATTTAGTAGATGGCTAACAGAAATATATATGATATGGATAAGCAAAAAGTAGCATTAGTCCTTTCTATGGGGGGAGCACGTGGAATAGCACATATAGGAGTAATTGAAGAATTACTTCGTCACAACTTTGAGATTACTTCCATTGCAGGAAGTTCTATGGGAGCAATGGTGGGAGCAATGTATGCTTCAGGAAAAATGGAAGAATGTAAAGAATGGCTGTTTAGTTGGGACAAACGCAAGATGTGGGAATTGGCGGATCTTACCTTAAGCCGGGATGGATTAGTGAAAGGTGACCGTTTTATTAAAGAACTGAAACAAATTATTCCGGATATGAATATCGAAGACCTGCCTGTCCCTTATGTAGCGATGGCTACGGATATTGTCCGCGATCAGGAAGTCAGGTTTGACAGAGGGAGCTTACATGAAGCTATTCGTGCGTCTATTTCTATCCCTATGCTTTTCCGTCCATTAAGAAAAGACGGTATGGTATTGATTGATGGAGGTATTCTGAATCCTCTTCCATTGAGTCATGTGCAACGCACTGAAGGAGACATTCTGATAGCTGTCGATGTGAATGCACCCATTGAAACCGGAAAGAAAAAGAAAATATCTCCTTATAATCTGTTGACAGAATCTTCGAGAATGATGATGCAACAAATCACTCGTTACCAGATAGAACGTTGTCAGCCGGATATCTTAATTCAAATTTCCGGCGATACGTATGATATGTTGGAGTTCCATCACGCAGTTTCGATTGTGAAGACAGGAGCGGAAGTTACTCGAAACGTGTTGAAAGAATCTCTTGGCAATGATTAATCATGTGGTTGATGATCTCCATTCCTTTTCTTCGGGGTATACGGATACTTTCACCGACCGCCAACATATCTTCAATATCCGGATTTCCTTTGTTATTTGCTGAAGTAGCATGTTCACCGTGATACCCCTCTTTACAGAGAGTTAAATCATAAGCAGGTGCTAATGACCATTTTCCTTCGCGACAAATAAAACTGAAATTTTTGACATGGTCGTCTTTGTTATCTGTAAGTACATTAAATACCATGCGTTGGAACATTTCATCAACTTGTTGTGAATCTTGTGTCAAATATCCTGTTAAGTGTAGCAATACTTTGTAATCTAGTTTTGGATTTGATATTGATTCATTGAGTAACGCACCAGCAGTAGCAATGTGTAGTCGTTTTCCATTTTCTATATCAAAACGCTTGCTGGCAAAATATTTGCCATCTAATAACTTGTAGTCAGGAACATTTATTCCACATTTACGGGCTACTTCATTATATTTATATTCCATTCTCCCCATATCTTTCGGATCATATGTATGGCGGAATTTCACTAACCATGCACCTTCACAGTCATGCCACAAGCATTTAGGACGGCAGCCACCGGAATTACCACTATTGAAATATAAAATATCTTCGCCTTCTTCAGATTTTTCTGAAAGTACTTCCAGAGCCATTTGTTGTAAGTTGTCCAAGTCAGGTAGAGATTTTTCTTCTCCAATATAAGATTCCGGCACGTAACTAAGTGCTCCCATTCCCGAAATTCCCACTATACTTAATCGCTGAATAGGTGTAAGCAAAGCATCATTTATACCTTGTTTTTTGAGTAAACGATTCAACAAATAACGACCATATCCATCAGGGAGACTATCCTCAAATATTCCAAAATTTCCCCAGAAAGGTTCTGGTTTGGCGATGAATAAACTAGATTCTAATGGTAAGTCTAATGGAGAGATAGAAAAGCCTGATATCAGCCATTTCTTATCATACTGGAAAGCGCAGCATCGGTTATCGTGTGTCATGGTAAGTTCTCCTATCTTTTGATCACGATAAAGTACTGATAACTTATTTACTAATTTCATTTCTTCCTCGCTTCCTGTTTTTATTTTTATTGATAACGTCCAATTCTTCCATTGTACTGTAAAGTGGTTCTGCAAGAAGTGCCTTTACGTCTTTGGAATATCCTAATGCTTTTGCTAATGCCACATAAGAGCTCAATGAAATAGAAAACTTCTGTTCAAACTTAGCTATAGTGGGAGAAGGAACGCCACTTAACTTGGATAAAGCATCTCTTGAAAGTCCTTTCTCCAATCGCCTCTTTTGTAAATTGCAGGCAAGTAACTGCAGAATATCTTCGGGCGTATCTATATCAAAGTTGTATAATAAAGACATATCATTGTATCTGATAAGTAACAAATATGATTATAATAGATATTATTATATCTGTTACAAAGATAGTGTTTCACCTTGATTTATTCAATAAAAATAGCAGAAAAAGTAGCCCAAATAGCTTTTTAGTTCTGTTCTTACAACACGGATATCAGATAACTCGTAAGGATAGAGAAACTATAAGAGACAAGTGTGAATATGTAGTATATAAAAAATTAGCCACTCTTTCAAGGCTATCTTTTACTTTATATGAACAAGGACGTCCTGATTTGATAGCGGAATTATTTAATTCTGTTGATTCTTTTATAAAGTCAATTTATACTATTGAGTCTTTGTTATCTAATACTTCGGTATATTTTGAATATAAAACCAATGTATGGCTTTGTATTGCTAATAACGCAATTACTAATTATAGAGATTATTGGATATTTTGTGAGGCTGCATTGAAAAAATGCGGAAAATGGGAGGAGTTACTATATCCACAGTTGGAAGTGCCTGATATTCGTATAAAAGGAAAAACAGTTAGTCTTTTAGAACAGGCTGATTCTATTTTTAAGAAATCGGAACTATCAGACACTTTTAGTTCTTTGGGTTATGCTATAAGAAAACAGCGTCCGGCATGGGGATGCAACGATATAGAAGGTAGAACAGCTGAAGAAAAGGTTTTGTCATTATGGAATACTCTTCCACATGATACTTTTTTGATGGCACTACTTTGTCTCAATTCTGGAGATTCACATATTATCCTTGAGCAATTAAAAGAATATGCAAGGACTGATGTTCTGGATATTTTATACAGCTCGGAGATACATCCCAAATTGCAAATAGGATTAGAAGCCGGAACAGTGGGTAATTTGGATTTTCTTTTTTCATTATGGGAATTAGGATATAGATATGATACCCACCAAGAATGGCAGGTGCACGGAAATATAACAAGTACTAAACAAATGAAACTTTATTGTTTAGACAAGTTCTATGATATGAGTTTAGATATTGATTTGAAGGAGATAATGAATAGTATTGCTCTTAGAGCAATTTGTATGGTAGAAGCCATTAAAACCAATGATTTGTTCTGCACTGGTAATCCTAATTGGAAATCATATATAAATGGAGTACGTGGTGCAACTTTACAACATCCATTAAATCAATATTGGGGATATATTGATATGGCTTTCGATGCTTATCATTTTACAGATGGGCGGAGTATGAGGAGTTATCTTTCTCAAAAAGAACCCGGGATAAAATTAGAAAAGGGCTCTGAAAATATAGAAATAAATTCAGCTATTTACAAAGCTTTATCTGTTTTGTATCCAGAAGTATATAACATGAATTCGTAATGATATTTATGTTGCGTCCGAAGATATATAAATCATCTTTTTCGTCATTCCCCCATCAATAGTGATGTTTTCTCCATTGATGAAATTATTGTTTCCTTCGCAAAGAAATAAACACATGCGGGCAATATCTTCCGGTTTACCTACCCGGCGTGAAGGATGCTGTGAGTGGTCTTTCGGTTGGAGTTGATCATAATCATGAGTCTGTATCCATCCCGGAGCAATCGAATTTACTGTGATATTCCATTCAGATAAAGACAAAGCCAATGCATGAGTCAAAGAATAGATACCACCTTTCGACGCTGCATAACCTTCACTTCCCGGTTCACTCATCAGATAACGTGTAGAGCAGATATTTATAATTCGGCCGTATGGGTTAGGAGAGGGCTGATTTTTGCGATGGATGGCAAGCAGCCGGGAAGTGATGAATACAGGACGCAGGTTAATAGAAAGAATTTTGTCGAAATCCTCTACACTTGTTTCTGTGATAGAAGAAAATTTGCTGATACCGACGTTGTTGACAATAATATCAATATCGTTCCATTCGGCAAGAATGGTTTGCATACAACTTTCAAGCGCGTTTTTATCACTTACGTCGACTTTATGGAATATAGCCCCAGTTGCCTTCGCAGTCTCCTGTCCCGATGTTTCGTTTATATCACAAAAGGCAACTTGATTTCCAGCCAGGGAAAAAGCTTCTACTATTGCTTTGCCTATTCCTTCCGCTCCGCCTGTTATAAATACTCTTCTTTTTGAGTCCTCCGGTTTTGAAACCGTTGAAGTGTGAGACTTCGATTCAGCCGGACGTACTGTTGTTGGTTTCTTCTTACCATATTTTTGTGCTTGTTTCCAAGCAGCTTTTCGGGCTTCGTATTGTTCCTGTTGTCTTTCTATATAATTATCTGCCATCGTTATTTTTTTATTTATTGGCAAATGTAAAGTATAAAATGGATAAATACAAGAATCGACCGCTCTTTTGCGGACAAAGGAGCGGTCGATTTCATTCAGATGATCGTTCAAAATTTAAAACTTCGTTGGATCTATCTCTGCATATTTAATTCGTTGACGGCGCCAAGTGTAAATGGCATGCAGCTTCCCGTCTTTCCCCTGAATAATGCTAGGGTAAGAGTACTGGCTGATCGGACTATCTTCTAATGTAAGAACAGGCTGCCAATTGATACCATCTTTTGAAACGGCCACACAGAGCGGAGTACGCGGACCTTTCGGAGTTCCGGGCAATGTAGAGAAATTATTGTAAATAAGGATATGTCTGCCGTCTTTCATAGTCACGGCATCCGTACCGGAATTATTATTCGGGACATCCAGCAGCGTAACTTTACTCCATGTATCGCCATTATCACTACTCCATGCGGTTGCTACCTGTGCATTACGTGTACGGCAGAGTATCTGTAATCTTCCGTCTTTATGTTTCAGAATACTGGGTTGTATTGCATAAACAGGTTTGGCTCCTTCTCCTTTGATCGCTTCTCCGCCTTCCTGATCATCTACATTCACACCTCCCTTTTTACGATTTTGGGTGGGGACAGATAACTCGGCATCCAGTGGTCCGACCATCTTCCAGGTCTTGCCTTTATCATCGGAAATCTCGAAATGGACACGCCATCCGTTACTTCCTTCCGTACTGGAAGGACAGATGATACGTCCATTGATATATTCCGGTTTATTCTTAATAGGTCCCAGAAAACCTTTCGGAAGCGCTTCGCGTTTGCTCCAGGTCTTTCCTCCGTCACGTGAACGGACAAGCCATCCTGTCCAGTCGCTTACTTTCAAACCTATTTTATAAAACAGAATCAGGTCACCTCCGGGAATCTGGAAAAGAACCGGGTTCCAGCAAGCTTTTCTGCGGGCAATAAGTGTTCCTTTTGCATCTTTCACCGGGGTACAGGTAGAATCGATTCCGGCCAATACTGCTTGTGAGTCTTTGAGTGAAAACACTCCGTCGGCAGCAAGTTTGGGGGCGGTCCATTCTTTTGAGCCTTTAGGCTTACGACATACCCAAATGCAACAATCCGGATTGCGTTCTTTGGTCCCTCCGAAGAAAGAAGCTACGAGGTCGCCATTTTTCAGTTCTACTATCGTAGCTCCATGACATTCGGGGAAAGAAGCGTTCTCGTACAGGAACTCATCAGTCAGAATAGCCGTATTCTGTGTGGGAATATCTACACTGAAATGATATTTTCCCGATCCGATTTTTTCTTTCCGTCCATCCGGAAGATGTACTTCCCCTGTCGTATTGGCGGGAAGTTCGATATCCCATTCCAAATGTGTGGGAGTCTTTGTCCATCGGCTGGTTATTTTTCCGTAGATACTCATGTACGATGCATCCACGTTACTCAACTCCTGAATTTCAAAAGCCGGTTGGAAGACGATATGTTTGTAACCGGACTTCCAGCGGTCGGCACGGATACCTGCCAGGTTATTGAAACACCACGGCAATAAATCACCTAAAAGCATCACGTGATTACCGCTATTCATTTCAGGATTTGCCGTATCACCGTTCCATAACTCCCAAATAGTGGTAGCACCTTTTTCAACCATATATCCCCAGGAAGGATATGTCTTATTGGTAGCCAATAAATAAGCTACATCAGCATGGCCGCGACGGCTCAATTCACGCAATAGCCATTGTACACCGATTACTCCGGTACTTATATGTCCCTTGTTGGTTGTAATAATGGAAGTTACGGCATTTTTAGTCACTTCATTGATGTAGTTCTTAGGCACCAGACCAAAAGCAAGTGGCAAGATATTGGCAGTAACTGTGTTGTTACCATAGAAAATACTATCCGGATATAAGGTATGTCCCGGTACGGGAGAAGTGCCTTCCTTTACGTGAAGAAAACGGGCATTGAATGCATCTTTCATGCGATGTTCCAAATCTTCCCATTCTTCTGCATCAGCTTTCAGTCCTTGCAGGCTTGCAAAGCGGTGCATTAGTTGTAATACCTTTAGATAATAAGCGGTTGCGATCAAAGCTCCGTCAGTCTTGCGGGAAGGGTCCTTGCTATGAATTAACTCCAGTGATTCGGGTGGAACGCACCAGTCACCATATTTATCTTTGTTGATGATAAAATCTTCTGTCATGTAGTATTCACGGATATGTGATACCCACTTCTTGATAGCCGGATAATTCTCTTCGATCGGACGTTTATCTCCAAAGTTCGTGAAAAGCATGTCGCAGGCCATTGGTAAAGCGGCAGGCCAGGTCACATTGTCCGAGTAGTAGTTCCAGTATGCCGGGGCTACATCAGGAATACAGCCATCTTCCCGTTGTGCTTCGCGGATGTCACGCGCCCATTTGGTATACATGGCATAATTATTGAAAAGCATACTTTCTCCCCAACAACCCATGGTACGGTCACCCAACCATGGTTGGCGTTCATTCCGTTGCGGACAGTCAATCGGCATTCCTTTGTAGTTGCTTCGGATTCCCCAAAATGCGTTACGGACAATCTTATTCAGAGTTTCGTCGGAACAGTTGAAAGTACCGGTATGCTCCATTTCATCTTCTACTACTTCGGCAACGAAATCTTCTGCCTTCGCATTCGGATAACCGCTGACTTCTACATAACGGAACCCATGATAAATAAAACGAGGTGCCCAGGTAGCGTCTTTGGTTTCGCGTCCGCTGACAACGTATACATCTGTAGAACGGGCATCCCTGAAGTTTTTCGTATAAAGTTCGCCATTGTCTTGCAGACTTTCTGCAAAACGGAGACGGATACTGTCACCAGTCTGTCCTTTTATCCGGAAACGTACCCAGCCCGCCATATTCTGACCGATATCCAGGATGTATTTGTTACCGAGCTTTTTAATAGAAACGGGTTTCATGGTTTCTGTAACTTTCATGCCCGGCATCATTTGTGCACGTAATGTTCCCGAAGGAATACTGACACGTTGGGCAGGTATCCAGTTTTTGTCATCATATCCGAATTGAGTCCAGTCTCCTAACTCTTTACGGGCATCGTATTCTTCGCCATCATATTCATTATTGCTACGGATAGGGCCTTCAGTAGTCAATTTCCATGAAGTGTTTGTAGCAATTGTTTCTTTGCTGCCGTCTGCATATTCAACAATCAGATTCAACCGAAGTTTAGGATAACCGAAAGTCGGTATCTTATATGGTTTATAGTTCTGACGCATCGTATAGAAGCGACCATTTCCGAGAGTTACTCCAATAGCATTTTCTGTCTGAAGCAGTGAAGTAACATCGTATGTGTTGTACAGAATTGTTTTCCGGTAGTCGGTAGGAGCAGGTGCCAGTACTTGATTGCCGATGCGTTGCCCGTTGATAAACAACTCGTACAACCCCATTCCGGCGACATGTACTGTGGCACGTTTCACACCTTTCTTTACTGCAAACTCTTTACGAAGATAACGGGCTGCCAAACGGCTCCATTGTGTTTCGCTGTCTCCGGGAGCGGCTCTGTCCAAGCCGATCCATTGTCCTTGCCAGTCTGCTTCATTAAATAGTCCGGTGGTCCAGAAAGCCGGAGCACTCCAATTCGTTGCACCTTTGTTGGTGTCTATTTTCACTTTCCAATAGTAGGGGGCATTGAGCTTTAATGTTTTCCCCTGATAAGTGATCCATTGGGAAGCGTCAGATTCAATCTTTCCTGAATCCCAGATATCTCCTTTTCCTTGTTCCAATAGCTCTGGGGAAGATGCAACAAGAATGTGATACGCAGTTTGTATCACATTCTGTTCATCCGATTCGATGCGCCAACTCAATCGGGGGTGGCGCACGTCGATACCTGCCGGATTTTTCAACTGCTCCGTTCGCAGGTCAGTTATACCTATGGCTGCGTATAGTGAACCTGCAAAGAGCAGAAGAAAGAAAAATGATACTATTCTTTTATTCATAAGTATGTTTTCATCATTCGTATATATAATAAATTTAAGCACGGATTGCATGGATTAACGTTGTTGTACCTATCTGTCATTCAGAAAACTGTGAAATCCGTGTAATCCGTGCTTAATCATATAAGTTTATTTATTCCATTTTTGTTGTGCATTTGGTAATTCTGTCCAGTCTTTTTCCACATAGTTCTTACTGCTGTCCACTACAATCAGGATATGATCGTTTCCACTGCAATAACCACTGTCGTGCTGGAATTTGTGCACTCCGTTATCAAATTCTCCGATGTATTCCAGTTTACCATCTTTCGTGGTGTACCACCAGGCATTCTTTTTTGCGCCGCTAATCTTGCTGAAATCAACTTCCATCGGACGTCCGGTATAGTTGTATACCATCAGATAATCATTTCCACGTGTAGCGATAGCACGGTCATAACGTTCTCCATTTTGTCCTGCGATGACAGACTGATCGGGTATGCGTTCGAAGAACGGGAAAGTCAACATCAGGTTTTTCAGATACTTCATCTGATTGTAGCCCGGATCATTCAAAGCATCATACCAAGGCTTCTTTGCACCGTAAGCACCACCTACACCCGGTTTGATAAATTGCATGATTGAGTTATGACCGTAAGTATGTCCGAAAGCCCCGGCAAATACGGACCAGTAAGCATAACGACGTACGTCATACTCCTTCCACAATAGTTCGTTTTCATCGTGCAGTCCATGAGGTATTTCTTCATAGATCGGTTCACCGTCAATCACAGGTTTCATGGGTTTCATGGCCAGGCTACGTTCTACAAAACGCCAGTTATCTTCTTCCGTATTTTCTTCGATAGGATAGTCACCATCTCCGAAACGTTGTCCGTAACGACGATGTCCGCTTTGGAACATGTTGAAATCCAACCAGGGAGCGTTATTGAACCAAGTCGCGGAAGTTGTTCTTCCACGTGGATGGAATGTCATCAGGTGATTTTTGTCGATAGCTTTGATAGAGGTTGCCAAAGCTTCCCATTCAGCAGTTTTTACGTCACCACGGATATCTCCACCGATAAACCAGATAATATTCGGTTCATCCTTATAACGCTCTGCCAAAAACTTGCCGTATGCTTTTGCCTGTTCTACAGTCATCTCGCCCCGGTTCACCGGGCTTCCCCAAATGCAGACCATGCCGATATATTGACCTTTCTTGGCTGCTGTACGGATGATGTAATCCATGTGATCCCAATAACCGTATACGCCTTTTTGATTGATGTTTTTGAAGTTGTATCCGTCAATCATCGAATATTGTCCGTAGATATTCATAGACGGAACATTGTTCAACGTTTGAACCTGAATCACGTTATATCCGCGACGTTTGCATTGTTCCAGATAATATTCGGCTTCATCCCGGTTCAAGCGTTCGGGCAATAGCCAACCGGTTTCTCCTAACCAAAAGAAAGGAGCGCCATTTTCGTGTTTCAGGTAACGTCCCTCTTCAGAAACTACGAGTTTGCCGTTGTCCCAGGGGATATACGTCTTTTGTGTTTTCTTCTGTGCTGCAGCCGGAGTTGCCATTGTCAATAGCAGCAACAAAAGAGGAAGAATCTTGAATTTTCTCATTGCATTTTATCGTTTTTAGTTTATTTCTTTGTCATTTTCTCGTATTCAATAGCAGCCAAGATGAATGAACCTACCGATTTCGGATCATTTTCTATGATCGGTTCGCTGATATAATATTCAAATGAGCCGTCACGATATCTTTTTGAATCTCCGCCCAATCCTGCAACAGCACAGCAATTGGTAATTGTATAGCTGCCATCCTCTTCCAAACGGGTAAATGTCTTTACCATTCCATCAAAGGCTTTTTGTGTCGGTTCAATATATTCGTTACCAATATATCCTTTATTGATAGCTTTGGCAAGCGTATAGATAAACAGGGCAGTGGCAGATGATTCCAAATAATTACCTTCACGTGCTCCCTGATCGGTTACCTGATACCAGGTTCCGGATGGAGGATCTTGATATTTCACAATCGCTTTTGCCAATCCCTGCAGAATCTGTATAATGCTGTCTCGTCCGGCAGTTTCCTGTGGCAGAAAGTCCAGTACATCTACAATAGCTGCTCCATACCATCCGATGCTGCGACTCCAAAAATTAGGAGAGCAACCCGTTTCAGGATTTGACCATTTCTGTTCGCGACTTTCATCCCATCCGTGATAATAAAGCCCTGTTGCAGGATCATAAGTCTTGCTATTTATCAAAAGAATCTGTTTTGTTGCTTCGTCAAATAAAGCGGGTTCATTAAAAGTTGCCCCATATTGAACCAGATAAGGAGAAGCCATAAAGATTCCGTCCAGCCACATTTGATGAGGATATCTTAATTTATGCCAAAATCCCCCCTCACTGGTACGGGGTTGCTCTGCCATTTGCTTGCGTAAAGTATCCATGGCTATTTTGTAGCGTTCATCTCCGGTCTGTGCGTAAAGATCGAAAAGAATCTTCCCGCCGTTGACATTATCAATATTGAATGAAAGATATTTCATGGTTTTGATATGTCCGTCAGTATCGATCAGACTATCTGCATAAATCTTGGCATACTCATAATATGCGCTGTCCCCGGTATGTTTCCATTCTTCCAACATGGATTTCACTACTAGTCCGTGGGTATATCCCCAACGCGGTTTTTTAGCTTTTTCAATCATCCAGGGTTCGGGGAAACGTTTCATTTCGGAGCGTGCCATGCGTTCACTCCATTTTTCCGTTTCTGTTTTTTGAGGTGCTGCGCAAGCTAGGAAACAAGCAGTTCCACAGGCGACAATCAGTTTTAATAAGTTTTTGTTCATATCGGTCGAGTTATTATTTTCCAGTCAATACATATTCTTTTCCAGCTTTGGTAGGCAGATCATAGAGGTAAGTCTCTGCAATTTCCACTTTGTTCAAATTTGCCTTTTCGTTAATCAATGGCTCCGGAATGGTGGGGACTGCATAAAGAGGATTCGGATTTTCGCCTTTGGCACGCTTCAAAGCCTTACCTGTCAATGGATTGAGTGAACGTAAACGACAATTTCCTCCCTTATGAGATTTGATAACCAGCCGGCTGACTTTCCCGTTTTTCCAACTCAAATCAAGTTCGAAACCTCCACGGGCAATAATTCCTTTGATAGAACCTTCTTTCCAAACGGTAGGCAGTGCGGGAAGTAAATAAATAAAACCATCGTAACTTTGCATCAACATCTCTGCAATGCCCGCGGCACAACCAAAGTTTCCATCAATTTGAAATGGTGGGTGCGCATCAAACAGGTTAGGGTAGGTACCTCCTTTTTTCTTTTCATTGCGTACGAGAGTCAGCTGGTCAGTTATCAGCTTGTAAGCGTGGTTGCCATCAAGCAGGCGTGCCCAAAGGCAAACTTTCCATCCCATGCTCCACCCGGTTGACGGGTCGCCACGATGAATTAGAGAAGTACGTGCTGCGTCGAATAGTTCAGGAGTACGGTAAGGAGAAATCTGATTGCTGGGGAAGAGTCCGTACAAATGAGAAATGTGACGGTGTACGTCCTTCGGATCATCCCAGTCGAACATCCACTCTTGTAATTGCCCCCAATGTCCCACCTGCATGGGAGCCATTTCTTTGAGACGTTGCGTCAGATGAGAGGCAAACTCCTGATCTGTATCCAGTATTTGAGAAGCAGATATAATTGCTGTCCAAAGATCGAAAATCAATTGGTTGTCCATGGTGCATCCGGCAGCTGTGGTGGCTTTTCCATTACTTCCCGAATGTACATTTTCCGGTGAATTACTGGGGCAGACTACCAGCCAGTTGTGTACGGGCTCTTTCACCATAATTTCATCAAAGAAACGTCCGGACTCTTTCAGTATCGGATAGACGGAACGCAGAAATTCCACATCCCCGGTGTATAGATAACGCTCCCAAAGATGCCGACAAAGCCATGCGCCACCACTGGGCCACATACCCGAAGGAGCTTTGTCAACTGCTCCTGTGATACGCCATATATCCGTGTTATGATGTAACACCCATCCGTTGGCTCCATACATAATCTTAGCTGTCTCTTTACCTGTGTCACTCACTTCTTTTATCAGACGGAATAACGGTTCATTCAGTTCACTTAGATTCGTTACTTCCGAAGGCCAGTAATTCATTTCCAAATTGATGTTACAAGTATATTTGCTATCCCAGGAAGGGAATAATTTGTCATTCCAAATTCCTTGTAAATTGGCGGGTTGTCCTCCCGGTTGGGAAGAACAGATCAACAGATAACGTCCGAATTGAAAATAGGTGGCAACCAGGTGTGCGTCATTGGTGTTTCTGAAATTCTCCACACGTTTATCGGTAGTTACATTCGCATATTGATCCTCTCCCAAATCAAGAGAAACACGTGTCAGGTATTGTCGGTAGAAGTTAACATGATTCTTCTTCGATTCAATGAACGGATGAACCATTGCTTTCTCCAAATAGTTTTTTGCCCGCTCTGTCTGATTACCTGTGATGTCTTGATAATTGTTGAAATTAGTTGCAATGGATACATAGATAATCGCTTCGTCGGCTTTCTCAACAGAAAGTATTCCATCGGTACAAGCTATTTTTCCACCTTTATTTTTAGCAGTCAATCTGCCTTGAAATTCTACTTTCCCTTTCAATCCTTCATGCAAGGAAGAGACTCCCGAGAGTGTCACACAATTTTCCTCCTCAGAAGCGATCATAACATCCTGGTGAGGGGAAGTAAGCTGTGCATTGAAAGTAATTTGTCCGGGACGATTGGCGGTCAGTCGTACCATTACTACCTGATCGGTAAATGAAGTGATCGTTTCGCGTTGATACTGCACTCCGTCTACTTCATAACGTACGATTGCACGTGCGGAATCCAGACTTAATTCCCGATAATAGTTGGAATAACGTGTATGGCCGGGAAAAGCGATTCGCAGGTCACCAAAACTCTGATATGGCATTCCTGAATTAGTCTTTGCCATAATCTTTTCTGTGGCCAGTGTCTGTGCTTCAAGGTATTTTCCGGCAAAGACCAGCTCACGCACTTTCGGAATATATTCCAGTGCATCCGGATTGGCGTTATTATTGGGACGTCCCGCCCAAATGCTTTCTTCGTTCAGTTGTATTTGTTCTGTGCCTGGTGTTCCATATACCATGGCCCCCAAACGACCATTCCCAAGGGGTAATGCTTCGGTCCATACCTGTGCGGGACAGTCATACCATAGCTTGTATTCGGGTACAGAAGACTTCTGTTCCTGTGCCTGAATACAACCAACAGACATCGTGACGAACAGATATCCGATTAATCTCTTTTTATTCATTTCCTTCCAATTGCTTTTATACTTTTATAAAAAGACGATTGAAAGGGAATTTTGTACCCACTATGCGCGTAGTAAGAAGCAGGAATAATCAGAAGTTATTTATTCAATCTTTAGTTGCCATATTTTGAAATATACTTCCTATATTTGTCATTAGAATATTTAATAAAAAGAAATTATGAAAAGTTTTAATGTTACATCCATGTTTGTGATGCTGATGTTCTTGTGTATTACAGGCATACAGGCGCAGAGCGTTACTCCCAGTAAGAAGTATATCACGAAAGATTTGAATAACATAGGTAATTTCAGTTCAATCAGGGTCTGTTGTAAATAAACAAGGCAAGAAAGACTCAATATCCGGAAAGTAAGAAATTGATTCTCATCATAGAAAGCGGGCAAATATGCAATATATTCATATTTGCCCGCTTTTGTCATAAACAGGTGTGAGGTATGAGAATATATTATGTTAAAATACTGTAGATTGAAATACAATTAACAGGCAAATCTGTTCTAATCAATATGGAACAAGACCTATTTGTCATTGCACAAATAAAATATTATTCAATTAAATCAAGCAATATATGAATTTAGACGAAATTTTAAATTATCGTCGCTCCGTACGAGTGTATGATAAAGAAAAGCAAATAGACGCAGAGAAAGTGAAACATTGTTTGGAGTTGGCAACACTGGCTCCCAATAGTTCTGACATGCAGCTGTGGGAATTTTATCATATCACGCAGCCCGAATTATTGGCAAAGGTTTCAAGAACCTGTCTCGATCAGAAAGCTACCTCTACCGCCTCGCAGATCGTGGTTTTCGTTACGCGTCGTGACTTGTATTGGAAACGTGCAAAATTCGTTCTTGATTTTGAAAGAGGAAATATCCAGCGGAATAGCCCCAAAGAAAGACAGGAGAAACGTATCAAGGACAGAGAACTCTATTATGAATCCAAAAGATACCGTCTTATGATGAGGTATTCCTGTAAATCATGATCTGACTGTATTTATCTGAAGTCTATTATTTTCAAATTATATACGCGGTTTTATAATTCTACTTAATTTCATTATTTTAATGATTCAGTGGAACTATATTATCGTGTGATTGTATTATTGGTGATAAAATATTTTACAAATGCTGTATTCTTCCAAATGAAATGATAACTTTATAATCTCCCCCTTAATATTTCGGTAACAAACGATATTGTTACCACTTTTGATAGAAAACACCCATTGTTTTTGTTAGAATCCACCTCATGTGTGGGCATTGAAAAGTTTATACTTGTGCCGGATTTAGACACGTTAAAAGGTCATCAAACGTGTTTTGCTGAAAATGTAAGTATTAATCAAATCCTATATAAGTATGAATGATTGTTACCTGAGTTTATTATTAAACTTTCGCGCTTTACTTTCTATAGATAGTGGAGCCAATTTAGTAAACAGTAAACAAGCTATTGGCGTAATTTTGCCTGATTTATCATTGCTTGGTTATGCAGTTCCTGTAGAGAGTTTCGGCATTGGGCTATTTATTATTTTGTTTGTGTATCTTGCGGTAGAGTATAATGTTCAGTTGTTGTCACATGAAAAACTTAAGATAGCCATGAACATGCTCCATACTACGCATACCCCATTGATACTGTTACGAAATCAATTGGAAGAACTTAAAACCGGTAATCTTCCCGAAGCGCTTTCCCAACAAGTAGAAGAGGCATTGGGATATACCGAATGCATCATATATTGCAACCAGAATATTGTAACGCTCAATACGGTAAACAAAAAAATACTTCCTAAGACATCAACAGTAAATTTGGAACTCTCTTCTTATATTACTTCTATTGTCAATCAATGTCGCCCCTATGCTGATTCGCGCCGGATACAACTGACTGTCAGTGAATGTTCGGATTGCGTCAGTTGCAGGATCAATGAAAACATAATGACGGCAGCGCTTCAACATCTTATAAGTAAACTAATTTTGGTTTCTGATTTAGGCTGTTGCATATCAATCAATATAACACATACAATAGATTCCTGGCAGTTGCAGATTACTAATTGTGAGATAGCAGAAAAAAGAGTAGAGAAAATGTTTCCTTTTATTCCGGTCATATTTCCCATATATGGGTATAGTGATTTGTGGACTGTAAGAAAAATAATTCGCCTGCATGGTGGAAAAATAAACGGATATAGACACGGCAAATCATTTGCTTTCCAAATTGCCATTCCAACAGATTGTCATTGCCGGAATCAGGAATGTTCGGCTATCAAACATTCTTCGGCAAACACGAAGAAAAAGACGAAAGGATCTTCTGAAAGTGATAAAGATGATAACCCGAATGCTAAAACAAAAGATACATCCCATCTCTTGTTGATAATGGCGGACGGGGCATTCAGGAATTATTTAAGGAAAGCCTTATCGCGGTATTTTCAGATTTCAGTTTTGGAAGATCCTGATTTGCTGATGGATACAGCAATCCGTCAAAATCCTGATGCTATCATTATTGACGATAATGTCAACGGAACAAATGGAGATACACTTAGTTTTCGGATCAAAACAGATAAAATGATAGGGTATATACCGGTTGTCCTTTTGATAAGGGCCTTTGATAATGAAAGTTATCTGTCTCATTTAGGAAGTGGGGCGGATCGTTTGGAATTACGAACAGAAAGCATTTGCAGACTAAGGGCGAACATACGTATGCTTGTAGAAAACCGCATGGTTTTGCGTGAACGGGTCAAATTGTTTTTGTCGGATGCTGTTTTTCCGATGGTCCCTACCAAAGAAGAAATGGAAACAGAAAATACGGATCAGATATTTATGGATAAAGTCAATAAAATTCTGGAAAAGAACATTTCTACTGATAAATATACAATAGATAAATTAAGTATTGATATAGGAATGAGCCGTACTGCTTTTTATAGCAGGATACGAGAGATTACCGGGAATCCTCCGGAAAATTATATCTATTCGTTCAAAATGGACAAGGCGCTTAAACTGCTGGCCTCCCAGCAGTACAACGTTTCGGAAATAGCAGGAATGCTGGGATATTGTGATGCTAAATATTTTGGAAAGAAGTTCAAAGACTTCTATCATGTATGTCCTACGGATTACATTAAAAGTATTATAGGGTAAAAGAATATATAGTACATATTTTCAGTTTAAATGATATAAACTAAAATATGTACTATTGTATTACTTAAGCAATATATCCAACATACCTTTCAGTGGAACCAAGTAGTCTTGTTCTTCACATGTAAGTCTGTTATAGATCTGTGCGTTTATTTGATCGCTTGCTTCACAAGACTCATGATATATTCTAAATATTTAGTATCCGAGATTTTGAGTTCATAATCTCCATTGCCAAAATGTCCGACAGTTGAAATATCCCTTGTTAATTGCTTACTATCTTCTAAATGTCCTTTAGCTACATTTATAATAAGCTTTATTCCGTTTTTCTGGATTTCAAGCGCACAAATATGGTTGTTGGCCTTTTTGAATGAAATATACCACTTTTGTGGTTTGACTTCAATTTCTGTATTCAAATTAAGAATTGCATTCTTATAACTCTCGTATAATTCTACTACATCGTCAGATTTTCCTTTTAACAAATTTTCCTCGGAATACTCTTTTATTTTCTCCGTCACTTCTTTAAATTCCGGACTATTTTGCATCACAGTTTTAATACTTGCCGATGCGTGACTTTTACGAATAGGGGTGATGGATACACTATCATTCTCATAGCGCTTCACTTCCCATAACTCAATGGATAAATCTTTGAAATTGACGGCCTCTCGTTGGTTAGGCGTGAATCCTTGTGAAACAAAAATGACTTTTGTCTGCGACCAGTCCACATCATTCCGTTTCAAATTCCTTGCTTGTGTTTCATTATATTCCAGAATAAAATCAGCCTGATTTTGCAGCATTAGACTTAGGTAAGTAAATCCTTGATCTATGACACTGGAGTTTCTTTCCCTTTTATATTCAATGATAACAAAAGCCTTCGATTGAGGATCAAAGGCAAGCGTATCAATACGGCGGTCTTTGATCGTAAATTCGGACTTAATCATTTCAAGTCCCATGATTTCGGACATATTAGTTTCAAACATACGTTGAATATCTCTTTCCAATTTAAAAGGTTTTTCCTTTATTTCAGAAAAGACGCCTGAGGTATTATATTTGTAAAGTGCCATAATTTTATTTTGAATTGTTTATTGCCGTAAAGGTAAGATTTTTTTTTGATAATGTTAACAACTATGATATTTGTTTGATGATAAGCTTTCGATAAAGTACCTATATTAAAATAGCAAGCATTTTAATGCCACATAAATATTTATCATTCGAAAAAAATGAGCCTATCAACAAAATGCGAGTACATGTAAATCCTTATCTTTGCAAAAAAATAGAGATTGATATGGAACGACTGAATGTATTCGACTGCTCGAACGTCCTGATAGCGAGTTTTTTCACTGATGACCGGAGCTGCGCTCACGAAAATCGGGAGCATACGCTTATCTATCTGTGTTCTGGAGAGCTTGAAATCGAAGAACGCGGTAAGAAAACAGTGTTGCATCCAGGCGAATGTGCTTTCATGCGGCGGGACAACCGGATGTGGTTGCAGAAACATGCTGATCAGGAGCATCCTTATCGTTCCATCGTGCTGAAATTCACAAAACCGTTTCTGCGGGAGTTCTATCAGACGCTCGACCGGAAAGAGATTCCTGTGGAATCAAAACGAGAAAAAGCGAGCCTGCGTGTGCTGCCGAATAACCGTCCCGACATCCGTAGCTTGTTCGAGTCTGTTATTCCTTATTTCGACGCAGGCGTGAAACCCTCCGACAACGTATTGAAACTCAAAATGATAGAGGGAACTTATGTCTTGCTCAACACGGACAAGAATCTCTACGCATCGCTATTCGATTTCATTGATCCGTGGAAGATTGACATTCTCGATTATCTAAACGAGAACTACATGTACGACCTGTCGATGGCAGAAATCGCAAGTTACACGGGCCGCAGCCTGGCGACATTCAAACGTGATTTCGCCAAGGTAAGCGACCTGACACCGCAGAAATGGCTTATCAAACGCCGGTTGGAGGCGGCGCATGAGTTGATAAAATCCGGCAAGAAAAAAGTGACGGAAGCCTGCTTTGATGTCGGATTCAAGAATCTTTCCCATTTCTCGAAAGTTTATAAGGAAGCCTACGGTTATGCTCCCAGCCTGATTTGAGCCGGACAGAGCGGAACAAAATTCATGTGAACTTCACAACAAAGCTATTTGAGCCTCGCAGCAAAATTGTTGCGAGGCTTCCTTTTTACCTTTGCATCAGAATATTAAAAACAAAAGAAATTATGAATGATTCGAATAAGCGAAAGGAGAGAAAACAAGTTTTCTCAACCGAGCGAGAGAATCAAAGGGCAACGCCCAACGATATTTTCGCAAGGGATTTGAACGGTGAAATGGTTTCGCCTAATGACGCAGGTTACGAAGAACTGATTGCCGACATTTTCGCCACAATGAAGACTGCGACGGAGATGAACACGGGCTACCGCACGTCCGAAGAGGTGCACGGATTTATGGGGCGCATACTCGGCAAGCCGCTCGACGGAAGCACCACCGTATTACCGCCGCTTTACATCGACTACGGTAAGCCCGTCACCATTGGCAAGGGATGCTTCATCCAGCAATGCTGCACGTTCTTCGGACGTGGCGGCATCACCATTGGCAACGACGTATTCATTGGCCCGAAAGTGAACCTGATAACGATCAACCATGACCCTGATCCTGATAAGCGCAGTGCCACCTACGGACGTCCTATTGTCATTGAGGACAAGGTGTGGATCGGTATCAATTCCACGATATTGCCTGGTGTGAAAATCGGTTACGGAGCCATCATTGGCGCAGGCAGTGTAGTAACGAAAGACGTTCCGGCCATGGCCGTCGTGGCAGGTAATCCGGCAAGAATCATTAAAACAATCAAAAACAAGTAAACTATGGAAGAGAAAAAAGGAATCAGCCGTCGCGGTTTTCTGAAAACGGCGGCCGCAGCAGGAGCGGCATTGACCATTCAGCCCGCAATAGATAGGGTGAAAGCCGCCAATGTCGCACTCAATGGAGAAAATACCTTGTCTATGAAAAAAGGCGACATACCGCACCGCACACTTGGCACGGGCAAAGCGGCTTTTGAGGTCTCCGCCATTGGCTTCGGTGTCATGGGTATGACCTATAACCGCAGCCAGCATCCGGACAAAAAGCAGTGTATCCGCCTGTTGCACGAAGCCGTAGAACGTGGCGTAACGCTTTTCGACACAGCAATCATCTACGGGCCGTTGACCAACGAGAATCTTGTTGGCGAAGCCCTCGCTGAATTCAGGGGCAAAATCAATGTGACGACCAAATTCGGGCACGAAGTGATCAATGGCAAGGGTACGGGACGCCAAGACAGCAGCCGCAAAACAGTACGTCAATATTGCGAAGACTCACTCCGCCGTCTGAAACTTGAAACACTCCCTATGTTCTACCAGCATCGTGCCGACCCCAACACTCCTGCCGAAGAGGTGGCGCAAACCATCGCCGACCTGATGAAAGAGGGCAAGGTGCAGCACTGGGGCATGTGCGAAGTTAGTGCCGACACCATCCGCCGGGCGCATGCCGTATGTCCGCTCACGGCTATACAAAGCGAATATCACCTAATGCACAGACTCGTGGAGACGAACGGTGTGTTGGACGTCTGCTGCGAATTAGGTATCGGCTTTGTGCCGTACAGTCCGATTAACCGGGGATTTCTGGGTGGCAACATCAACGAATACACGGTTTTCGATCCGACGAACGACAACCGCCAGACCCTGCCGCGCTTCCAGCCGGAGGCGATACGGGCCAACACGCGCATCGTGAATGTGCTGCAACAGTTCGGACGCACGCGCGGCATGACCTCGGCGCAGGTGGCGCTTGGTTGGCTGTTTCAGAAAGCCTCGTGGATCGTGCCGATTCCCGGAACGACGAAACTTTCGCATTTGGATGAGAACCTACGCACGCTCAATTTCACCGTTTCACCCGAAGAGTGGCGCAAACTCGAAACGGCTGTCGCCGCCATTCCCGTCGTGGGCGATCGCTACAATGCCGAACAGCAGCGGCAGGTGGGACGCTAATGCAATGATATATGCATATGAAAAAGATATTCATTCTTCTGATGCAGCTTGTTCCTACGATGACTTTTGCGGGATGCAGTGACGTGAATGATACGATTGCCATCTTCTACGCGAAAGCCGATGATCCGAGCATGGGTATTTTGACGATGCGTATTATCCCTATTGGGAAAGTAACCTCCGACTTGGGTATATTCGATGAAATGGAGAGTCGGTTGGAGTTCACTTTCGACAATGTTCAATAAAAAAAAACGAAATCATGAAAACAAAAACACTTTTATTTATCGCTATCACTTTTTTATTCACGAGTTTACAGACTATGGCACAGAATAATGAAAAACGAATTCTGGTCGCTTATTTCTCAGCGACAGGAACGACGGCACGAGCCGCCGAAAAACTGGCAAACGTTACAGGTGGAGAGCTTTATGCAATTACGCCCGCCAAATCTTATACGAGTGCCGACCTCGACTGGAACGATAAACAGTCGCGTAGTTCGGTGGAGATGAACGACCCCAAATCACGGCCGGCAATCAAAGGTAAAAAGGAAAACATGGCTGATTACGATGTCGTCTTCATCGGTTATCCCATCTGGTGGGATCTCGCACCGCACATTATCGACACCTTTATCGAAAGCCATGACCTGAAAGGCAAAACAGTTATTCCATTCGCCACATCCGGAGGCAGTACGTTGGCAAGCAGTGCGGCGGCATTGAAGAAAACCTATCCCGCCCTGAACTGGAAAGAAGGATGCCTTCTGAACTGCACCGATGAGAAAACCTTCCGTGTGTGGATCGAAAAATTAGGATATTAACCACTTAAAAATGAAGAAATAATAATGATAACACCCATATTTATCGGTGGTTTGGGCACGTTGGACGAAGCCGTATGTCCGTGTTCTCGCGTGACGGCTCGGCGTTCTTAAACGAAGTGGGCAATCTCGCTATGGAACCCCAGCAGATATTACTCTACGCCATACAGGAGCGGAGATTACCACCCCGCCTCTGCGTGACTGTCAGGAGGACATCATGCACCTTTGTGATATAGACGAGATGCCAAGAAAGCATATCAGGGCAGGATACAGCAACAAAAATGGTTGGCAACTCGTTACCTCAAAATCGGGTAATTTTCCTAAAATATTTATAATGAAGGGATAAAGAAATCATTCTAAAATTATCTAAAATATCTGTTTCCCAGTGGTCGAATGTCTGGCGCGATATAGACGAGCTACCGCTCATTTCCGTGTCCATCCATTTCTCACTAAGTTCTCTTAATGAGATTTGACAGGCACGGTAAATGGTTTCTATGACCCAAATATATTTTTGTATGAGTGACATAAATTGTAGTATCTCGGATTGTTACATAGGCAAACCTTTATCTTCTATCTCTTCTATGATTTGTCTGATTTTGGAGATAATCCAATTTGAGACCTCTCCTGTGCGTATTGGTAAGTAGCTACTGGTGGAATGCCAATCGGTGTATAGAATCCATTCCCATCCATAAGGCCAGTACGTATTACTACATTCTGAAAAACATGATAATTGCCGTATTGGTAATTCTTTAGCCCCCAGCAGTGAATTTTGTGAAATACCGATATAAAGGTTCTTCCAATCCGAATCTCTTCCGTCATCTCTTGTAATGACTATGTAATGGGACCACTGGGGCATTCTGAATTTTAGAGCCGGACTTTCGTCTCCTTCTGTAATGGGCTTAAATTCCATCCCCATTTTAACTGCGAATTCGCTTAACGGTTTAAAAATGAATTCTGTTCTTAATTTGCTACTTATTTCAGCTCTGTTATCCATCAAAGCAACTACTGCTTCCATATTATTGATGGCTAAATCTACGATTTTATCACTACTATCTTTATTCATATCTTGTCTTGTGATTTGTTTAATAAGTGTAATATATTGGGAAATTGTCTCTCGTACCAGAGGTTTGTCGTATGCTAACATCACACACTTTGATAACCAATTTAGGATATGTCCTTTGTACGAGATACAGTGATAGTCAATCTCATTGTCCCCTAATGAATCTTTGCTTGCCTCATGACCATCAAGCGTAAGATAAATCAACTTAAAGCCTTTCGGAAAATGTTGTTTACCATAGTTATTGTATCGCAGTAATTGATGGTATTGATCAATAGCATATATTTTATTCTCAATGATAATAGCATATTCACCATCTTCCAAGATTATATCGATCCGTCCACCAGTAGTTTCTGTCCGTTCACCAATATATCGTTCGACCATATTGGTATTGCAATTAGATATATAATCTCGTTTTAAGCCAATGGCTGCAAGAAATTCTTTAAGCATAGCATCTTTTAGGCCATGATTCCCGTCAGGATTCAACAATTCTGCAAGAAATGCGGAATGCAATCTAACTTCGTTAGACCGTAATCCAAGAGTGTTGAAAACGTTAAAACAATCGCCTTTTCGCTGTTTGTGCTTCATTCGCTCTTGCTCAATAAGGCAAATCTTGCTTATTTCCATTAAAAGATCATTCAATTCCATATTTTTAATATTTTGTTAATACAAAAATACGAAAAGACAGCCTCATTTATTGTATCATAATTTTGATTTAATTGATATTTATATAACTTGATTATTGAAAAGTTCTTTCCAAACTACATCGTTAAGGACCTTAGCCATAAACTCATTTGATACTTTTTTATTGCCATACTACTTTTGTTTTGATTATTAATGAAGTATGACACAAAAATAAAAGCAGGATGTCTTATTTTATATGGTACCTATGAAAGAGTCACATATTTTTCTCCTCCTTCATCATCTTCCTCCATCTCTGAAACGCTCTCATCAAACTTTCTTCTTCCACTAACTCTACCATATTATAATGTTCGACAAAAGTTTCCATTGATCTTTTGAACATGATGCCGTGGCAGTATTTATTTTCCAGTAGAAATTCATAAAGCTCGACCCTCATTTCTACTTCCATTACTTTTTCAATGATAAGTGCGCTGTCATGACCTATATAATTATATACATTTGGATTTTTTCCGTTTCTGGGATGGGGGAGGGTGAAGGTGATATTTCCGGTTTCGTGCCATGAGGCGTTGGAAGGGTGGGGAATGGAGAGCCGGTGGAGAAAGTGGTAGATGGGGTGGGTGTCAAGAAGATGGATGGCGGAAAGTGAGGAAGAAGAGCGGTCTGACGGTACGTCGAGGTGATTTTTATAGCGCATGTACATGTAAGCCGCTAGATAGGGCTTGATCTGAAAAGTAACTGTAACCATTGTTTTTAGATTTGATTTGTAAAATATTTATTAGTGGAGTACCGTGTTTGATATTGGTATCCGTTTTCTCTTGTTGGAAATTTTACTTAAAAAGAAAGGATGAGAGGACACTTTTGTAATGCTTTGCTTTTCAGATGGTTATACAAGTGGTTTTTGGTTTAAAACCAACGGGTCGTTCCTTTTAAAGGAACGACCCGTTGCACACCGAGAAACACCTCGTTGGTTTTAATGCAACGAGGTGCTCCTTAAAATCAAGAGATAAAGCTAGAGTAAATCTCTCAAAATCTTGAAATCATGAAATAACCTGTTTGTTTTTGATGTAAACAAATAGTACTATTGTATATTTGCTTGTTTTTATCTGTATGAAGAAATATACAGAGTGTCATATATGAAGAAATTTTAGATGAAAGCTATTTAACATAGTTTAAATGAGCCTCTTTTATATTTCTGATTTTATTTTATGTTTGAGGGAGATTTAAAATATAATTATAAGGTAACTGAAAAGTAGAATAGGAAGTAAATCTAAGTAAAATGGCTATTAGTAGTTCTTTAAAACGAAAAAGCACTAAGTTCTATCAGAACTTAGTGCTTTTTTATATTCTATTCTTATTAAAATAAATATATAGTTCTTAAAATACAAATTATATCTCTTTTTCGGATTGCATTTATTAACAGTTCCTGTTTGGTATTATATAATGGAACAAAAGTATATATTCTTTTTGCAAAAAACAACGAAAAGACATATTTTTTTTATGAAATAGTCATCTAATTTGATTGAAAAAGTAAAATCAAGCAACATTTCTTTTCTGAATTACATATTTGATGTAAAAACACTACAAAAACAATGGATTATAATTAAGTTCTGATAGAACTTATCAAAGTGTAAAAAGTGAGTTTAAATGTTTTAGGGCTATTTAATAATTTAAAAAGAGATTTATGAAGAAAAAATTAGCGCTGCTATTTGGATACCTTTTTATAGGTATCGGGCTGATAACAGCTCAAACGCAGAAAGTCACGGGGACAGTTATTTCCGATGATGACAAACAACCTGTTGTAGGGGCTTCGATTGTTGTAAAAGGCACTAACTTAGGTACAATAACAAATGTGGATGGGCGTTTCACATTATTAAATGTGCCAAATTCAGCAAAAATATTGCAAATCTCTTATATCGGTATGAAAACGGAGTCGGTTCCTGTTCAACCGACTGTTAGAGTCATCTTAAAATCTGATGCACAATTGATGGATGAAGTTGTTGTGGTTGGTTACGGATCAGCAAAGAAACTGGGGTCAGTAGTCGGTTCGGTAACAACGGTAAATAATAGCAAGATAGCCAACAGACCGGTAGCTAATGCCGGAGATGCATTACAAGGACAAGTTGCCGGTTTACAAGTATTTACTCCCAGTGGGGAACCAAGTGGAAGTGTCGTAATGCGATTGCGTGGAGTCAGCTCGATCAATTCAAATACAGAACCTCTCTTTATTCTCGACGGTTCACCTATATCATCCGGAGCATTTACAGCATTAAACCCGAATGACATCGAAAGCATGACCGTATTGAAAGATGCTTCCTCAACAGCTATATATGGTTCCCGTGCTGCTAATGGTGTGGTGATAATGACTAGCAAGAAAGGAAAAATGGGACAGAAAGCCCGTGTTAGTATCAATGCGCAATATGGCTGGTCGAGAATGACTGGGGATAACATAGAGATGATGAATACCGATCAATGGCTTAACCTGCAGGAAATGCTGGACCCGGGAAAAGCATACGACACAACATTTCAAAAACGGAAGAAGTTCTATATAGATAATGGTATATCTACAGATTGGGCAGATGTCTTCTTCGGAGATGCAGCTCCTACCCAACAATACGATGTAAATGTGGTCGGTGGTTCCGAAGGTATCAACTACTATATTTCATTTGGACACTATGATACAGAGGGAATTATGGATGATTCCTCCCTGCGCCGTGAGACTTTGCGCAGTAATGTGGAAGTTAAGGTGACCGACTGGCTGAAAGCCGGGATTAATGTGAATCTTTCCTATCAGAAATATAATACGACCACTTTTGGTACAGAAGCCAATAGCGTTTATAATAAAGCATACGCCGCCCGTATTTATCGTCCCGACCAGACACTGAACGAGATATTGACCGATGAAGAAGGTAATTTCACTGGTTATGGTAAACAACTGGATTATTTTGATGATATGGGCTACTATAGTCCGTATTACCTGTCAGAACTTCAGCCTAATGACCGGAGTACAGTACGCATCAACGGTAATACCTTTTTTAATATAAACCCGATAAAAGGACTGAATATCCGTACTTCACAGGCAGTGGATGCTTTTGATTATCGCAACTCTCATAAAGCATATCCGGAAGGACCGTTTGAAGGTACAGGAGTGGCCTCCGAATCTTTTGAACGTTATTATTCGTTTACTTTCACCAATACGGCAGAATATAAATTCAGCTTGGCCGACAAGCACTATTTTACAGTTCTGGCAGGACAGGAGTCCATCATTACAAAGAATGAAAATTTCTCGGCTACTTCTAAGAAAATGGTAGATTCACGTATGATGCTGATGGCAGCAGGAGCGGAATCTGAAGTGCCGATACATTCAATGTATGATAAAGTTTTCAATTCTTATTTTGGCACAATCAGCTACAGCCTCGCTGATCGTTATTATATTGATCTGGCAGCACGACGTGACGGCTCTTCTTTATTTGCTAAGAATAACCAATGGGCAAATTTCTATTCGTTGGGAGCCATGTGGGATATAAGAAAAGAAAATTTCCTGCAAAATGTTTCATGGTTGAACAATTTGCAGTTGAAAGTAAGCTATGGAACAACGGGTAATTCCGGCATCAGTGCCTATAATGCGTTGGCATTGGTCGGTTCCGGTTTGCTGTATAACGGGCAACCGGGTATTGCTCCATCTACCGTCGGTAATGATAATCTGACATGGGAAAGTATGAAAACACTGAATGTAGGAATTAGCACGAGGGTGTTTGACCGTTTTTCTATAGATCTGGAATTTTATAATCGACAGACAGAAGATATGCTGATGGGTTATCCGCTGTCATACACTACCGGACATGGTAGCAGTGTGGAAAATGTGGCAAGTATGCGTAACCGTGGTTTGGATATCACATTGGGGGTAGATATTCTGAAAACCAGAGATTTCTCATGGAGTGTTTCCGGAAATTTGAATTATAATAAAAATGAAATAACCAAACTGTTTAACGGATTGGATGAATATACCTTGCCTGATACCGGTTTGAAAATGAAAGTCGGAAAACCTTGGGGAGAATATTACTATGTAAAATGGGCAGGAGTTGATCCGCGTGACGGATATAATATGTGGTATGATAAGAATGGAAACCTGACGAAAAGTTACTCTGAAGAAGATGCCGTTTTTGTCGGTAAGCAACGTTATGCGCCTTGGTCAGGCGGTTTTGGTACCCAATTCGGTTGGAAAGGGATTTCCGTCAGTGCAGACTTTTCTTTTATGCTTGGGCAATATATGTTGAATAATGAACGCTTCTTTACTGAGAATCCGACTTTTGCAGGTAAGGACAATCAGACCACCGAAATGCTCACTATATGGCAGAAACCGGGAGACGTGACTAATATCTCTACTCTTGATTCTCCAATGCAGTTTGATACGCACTTGTTGGAAAATGCTTCATTCATGCGTATGAAAAATCTGACTGTCGGATATACTTTCCCTGCCAAGCTGATTCAGAAAACCGGAGTAATCAGCAATGCCAGAATCTATTTTGTGGGACGTAACTTGCTCACAGTGACTAAATACAAAGGATATGATCCGGAAGTGGACAGTAATATCCAGTTGGGTAACTATCCCAATACCAAGCAATATTCTTTCGGTGTCGAACTAACTTTCTAAAAACATAAAGAATGGTGAATATGAAGAAAATATCTATGATAGCATTGACTGTACTGACATTTGGAATGACTTCCTGTGATATGGATAAAATGCCATACGATGCTATTCCGACAGAGGAAGCATTGACAACCATAGTCGGTTTTGAAGAAGCGCGTGCCGGTATCTATTCCGTATATCTGGGACTGACTGGTGGTAGCTATGTGCTAATACCGGAAATTCAGGCGGATGCCTTTAACGCAGTGGCGGATTTCTCTAATAAATATGGTGATTTGCACCGCTGGACTTTCGAAAGTACCAACTCGGCTATAGAAACGATCTGGGCAAATTGTTATGCTGCTATCGGACGTGCCAATTTCTTTATCGACGGAGTAGGTAAGATAGATGAGAATCCGGAGATTGAATTGACGGAAGTCCAGAAGCAGCAGATAAATGTATATGAGGGAGAAGCCTATTTTACAAGAGCATATTGTTACTTTTATCTGGCAACATTATTTTGCCGTGATTATAATTCAGCTACCGCAAGCAGTACTCCGGGACTGCCGCTTCAGGTGAAATATGAACCCAAACTTTCTGCCACCCAGTACCCGGGACGTTCTTCACTGGAAGATACCTATAAACAGATTGTGAATGATTTGGAAGAAGCAGCAGTACGTATAGAGACAGCTAAAAACGGTATTGCTGATTATGACAGATATATCAATGGAGCATACGTAACTGTCAAAACCGCTCCCAAGAACTGCGGGAATTATATTACGGTAGACGTAGTGACAGCTTTGAAAGCACGTGTTGCCCTGCAAATGGACGATTATGAAAATGCAGCAAAATATGCAAATGATCTGATTAAGGCGAATAATTACCCGTTATCAACTACGGTAACAGACTTTGAAAGTATCTGGAAAAGCGACAAGGGAACGGAAACTATCTGGCAGATTGCTATGACTAGTGCTGATGACGCTGGGGTACCTTTGGGAACTCTTTTTATCGGTTATCCTACTACCAAGAAGGATTATATTCCTACACAAACGTTGATCAATCTGTACAATGAAAAAGATGTCCGACTGGTTACTTATTTCGGAAAATATCACTTGACCGTATCGTCCGGTAATGCGGCGGATATATATTTCTTTAATAAATATCCGGGAAATGAATATTTCAATGCATTAGGAAACGAAACACGCTATTTGAATCAGCCGAAACCATTTCGCATTGCTGAAATGTATCTGATTGCTACTGAAGCTAATGCCCGGATCGGGACCGCAGCTGCTGTGAAAAAAGGCAATGATGCCTTGAATGCGCTAAAACAAGCGCGAATCGAAGGACTGGCTGAAGCGACCTATGATCAGGAGGCTTTGCTTAATGAAGTCATGAACGAACGGGAGCGGGAACTTGTGGGTGAAGGTTACCGACTGATGGACCTGAAACGTTGGGGAAAAGGTGTGAGACGTGGAAAGCCGCAAAGTAAAGGGTTAGTACTTTTCCCGGGACAAGCAAGCACTGACGGATTGGATAAGCCGGCTGACGACCAGCGGATGCTCTGGCCTATTCCTAAAACTGAAATGGATGCCAATCCTCAATTGGCAGGTCAGCAGAATCCGGGATATTAATAAATGAATAAAGTAAATCATCAAATACTTGAGTAAAATGAACTATCTGAAAATATATACCCTTCTTCTGTGTGCTGTTCTTATAACTGCCTGTTCGGACGATGAGGAGCAGTTAAATTCCGGGGCGGCTACGGTAAACCTACAAGAGGCAGCGATGACGGTGAAAGAGTCTGCCGGGTTGTGCACTGTACCTGTCGTAGTGACGGGTGAACATACTGGAACGATCCGCGTGTCATTCGAGTTAAAGGATCATAATGCAAAAGAAGATGAAAACTACATCGTCACAACCAAAACACTACTTATTCCTGCCGGACAGGAGATTGTTAATTTCGAGTTTAAGACCGTAGATGACAAATTAGTCAATGATGACCGTTCTTTTGATATTGAAATAGCCAGTGTGGAAGGAGCGTCTATTGGTGAAAAGAAGCGGTTGACCGTGACTATCAAAGATAATGATTCCAGTTTTTATGAAACACTTTCAGGAACTTGGATATTTACCGGAACAGCGTCTGCCACCAATGTTTCCAATGTATCAGTGGGCTTCTCCGTAAAAGTAAATACGGCGGAAGAAGGTACGGAGGCTTACGAACACTATCTGGTTTGTTCGAATAAAAACGGATTTGATCCGGATAATGATATTGAGTGGGAATTTAACTGGCGGTTACAGTATGAATATGATGCAGCTACGCGGAAAACATATTTGTCTGTTGTGTCGGATGAGGATGTTGCTTCCTATGGTTCGTATACCATCCGTTTCAGGAGGCTGGCTTTGGATGGAAGTACTTCCAATGTTTACCGGGGGGAATATGATGTCGATACAAAAACAGTCATCTTCGAAAATGCCAACCTGATAGGGGATATGTACAAAGACGGTTTGATACAGATACAGAAATTCAGGCTTTTCGACTGTAAAATGGAACACATAAGATAAAAAACTAAATTACTAACGTCACTAATAAAAGAATTTATGAGAGCATTAATTGTTTGTATTACTCTGTTGTTTGCTTTTCTAACTTGTGCTATGGCACAAATACCTTCAGTCAAGGTTGAAGATTCCAAAGGAACGCAGGTGAACACCGCTTCCCTGGTTAATCACAAGACACCTATGATTATTTCTTTTTGGGCAACTACCTGTAAACCTTGTATTCGTGAATTGGATGCTATTAATGAACTGTTGCCCGACTGGCTGGAAGAGGCCAAGTTTCGTGTGGTAGCTGTTTCAACAGACGACAGCCGTTCTACAGCTAAAGCGCGTGCGCTGGCAGAGGGACATGGATGGGACGATTTTATCATGTTGTATGATAAGAACCAGGAATTTATGCGGGCTATGAATGTAAGCTTGACTCCGCAGGTATATGTGGTAAATGCGGAGGGAAAAATTGTCTATTCACATACCGGCTATGCTCCGGGAAGTGAGTTGGAGCTACTGAAAGCGATTAAAAAACTACAGAAATAAATCTGTTATTATTCATAGATAAATGCAACGACATGACTAGAATAAGATTTCGGATGTTCGCTTTATTAGCGTTAGCATCGACCTTGGCCAATGCACAGGAAAATAACAAGAAAGGTTATTTGACAGGAAGTTTTGAAACAAATACGATTTATTACAAAGATGATAGTAAAACAGATGCAGAATCTCCGGAAGACCATTTCGGTTCGAACAATTATCTGAAACTGGATTATTATCAGGGCAAGTTTGCCGTAGGTGTACAGCTGGAAGCCTATGAGCCTGTACTGGTGGGATACCCGTCAGAACTGGAAAAGGCAAAACTGACCAACTATTACGTTTCTTGGGCCGACAAGGACTTTTCCGTAACAGCGGGTACATTTTATGAACAGTTCGGTAGCGGACTGCTGTTCCGTAGCTGGGAGGACCGTATGCTTGGATTGAATAATGCGGTGATGGGAGCACGCTTTACTTATAATTACAAGAATATTATAGGTTTGAAAGCCATCTGGGGTACTCCACGTTTTGGTATGGATTTTTCTGATACACAAGTACGTGGCGTAGATGTAAGTTTCTCCTTATCTGAAATGCTTCGTTGGCAAAAGACTTCCTTGAGTATTGAAGGAGGGGCATTGAACCGGTATGAGAAAATCAGCATCGATCTGGAAGAGGAAGGAGGGAAACCTTATTCGAATGGTTTCTCGGGACGGGTAAATTTTGAACGTTCCGGATTTATAATGAAAGGTGAATATGTAGATGGTGGCAATAAATATTACGGATTCATTCACGACGATAAGGCTTTTGTGAAGAAACGTGCCAATGCGCAGTTGTTGGAACTGGGATATAGTGGCAGCGGACTAGGTGTGAATCTGACCGGGCGCCGTCTGGAATGGATGAACAGCGAGATTATTGTCGGCAATGGTTCTACATCGAATCTGTTGAATTACGTTCCGGCCATGAGTACGCAATACACCTATATGCTGACCAATTTACATCCTCATACCCCGCAAGTGGGAGATGTGACGAATACAATCAGCGGTGAGATGGGGGGACAACTGGATGTCTTTTATCATTTCAAAAGAGGAACGGCTATTGGAGGTAAGCGTGGTCTGAAATTGCATGCTAACTTTTCTACCTATTATGCTTTAGAAAAAGAAGGTACAGCCCAGATTGGTAACTTGTCCTTCCGTGATTTTAGTTTTGATGTAGAAAAGCAGTGGACAAAGTCATTCAAAATGAATCTGCTTTATTCCATGCAAGAATATAGTCCTTCTTATGGAGCGAAAAAAGCGACCTGTCTGTCGAATATTTTTGTAGCGGATTTGCAGTATAAGTTCACCCCTTCTTTTTCAACCCGCATGGAGTTGCAATACCTGACTACCCAAGAAAATGAGAAAGACTGGATGGCTGCTTTGCTGGAAATAAACTTTGCTCCTGCATGGAGTATTTATGGAAGTGATATGTATAATCACGGCAAGGAAAAAATCCATTATTACAATGTGGGGGCCAGTTATGCAAAATCACGTACGCGTATAGCTTTAAGTTATGGTCGTAACAGGGAAGGATATGTATGTTCCGGTGGAGTCTGCCGGACGATACCTAAATACACAGGGGCTAACCTGACTATTACCACTTCGTTCTGAGGCCAGTGAATCATTTATTAACTAGAATATAGAATATGAGAAAATTTGCAATGTTTTTTATGCCGGGCCTGATGTGCCTGTGCGGATGTTTTGTGTCATGTAGTGGTAATTCCGACGAAAATGGTGAGGAACCGGATAACGGCGAAGTGACAGGACCTATTACTTTGACTGTGGATAAAGCCAAGATTGAAGCGAACGGAACTGATATGGCAACTTTCACGGTAATCGATGCGAATGGGAAAGTGCTGACGACTCCTGAATATATGAAGAATGTATATTTTGAGGACCTTAATACCGGTGATTATCTGGAGAGACGAACTAATACGTTCTCGGCAGTAGAGAACGGAGCCCATCGGTTTAAAGCATATTATCTGGACTGGGAATCGGAAGAAGTTGCCGTAACCGTACAGAACCGGAAAAATTATGAACTTTTTTACCGTAAAGTGGCTGTTTTCAAAATGACCGGAACCTGGTGTACTTATTGTCCCGCTATGACTTCAGCATTGAAGAAAGTTGAAGACGTGATGCCGAACCGTATGGTGAAAATGGCTTTTCATTCTTCCAGCAGTTCTGCCACCGACCCGTTCCATTTGTCACAGACAAGTGCTATTATGAGCCGTTTCGGAGCATCCGGTTTTCCTACTAATATCTATGACTTGAAGGTGATGTCGATAGACAGAAATGTGAGCGTTATCAAACAAACCTTGAAAGACCAGATCAGAAAATACCCGGCCACTTGCGGTATCAAACTGAATACGTCCTACAACTCTTCTATTGGTGAGATTACGATAAATGCTGCATTGAAGTCGAGTAAGGGAGGAGAATATGATCTGGTTTATGCGTTGGTTACTGACGGTCTGACGGCATCAGGAGGTAACGAGAATTCTTATGATTATACAGTAAGAGTTATTTCCAACAACTACATGGCAATGTCAACTGACGGAAGATTTACTGTAAAAGCCAATGAAGAACACACTGGCGGTACTTTTACAGTTTCTAAAGCAATGAACCTAAGCCCTGAAACATCACGTATAGTGGTTTATGCATTACGTAAAGTGGATGATGCATATATGGTGGATAATGTAACCGAATGTTCTATCGACGGAAGCGTAGATTATATTTATAATGACTAAGGCTTATGAAGAAATTATACTCGACAATTCTACCAATTGTAATGATCCTTTGTTTAGCAATGCTGTCATCCTGTTCCGGCAGTTCGGACGAAATAGAGAATGGAGGGACGGATGACGGCATTTTGCGTATCACAGCCGATAAAACCGCGATACAGGCAGACGGCGTGGAGAAAGTGACCTTTACAGTCAGACTAGGCACAAAAGATGTAAGTGATGAAAGCACGATGAACCTGATTCTGGTAAAGGAATCAGGGGAAGAAAACCTGGATTATGGCGTTCGTGCTTTCAGCACTTCGGTGCCGGGTACATATGTTTTTAAAGCCCGTTATTATGAGGGAAAGTCAATGGTCAGTGAAAATGAAGTGACTGTCCGGGCCAGTTCCATATCAGGAGGAGTCAGTTATTATCATAAGTTGCTGGGAATGCAGTTTACCTCCATCGGTTGTCAGGCTTGTCCGGCACTTAGCACTACATTGAAGGCCATTCAGACGGAACAACCGGGACGATTGGCTATTGCTTCTTTCCATATGGATTTCGGAGGAATGACAGACCCTATGACTACAGCGGCTACCAATAATTACCGGACCAATATTCTTGGCAATTTTTCAGGATTACCCCGTTTGTTTTACAATCTGCGTAAAGGAACAAAAGAAATGATCAGCATAAAAAGCCAGATTGAGGAGGAGCTTCAAAATGAACTGAACAACTATCCTGCTTCTTGTGGGGTTGCCATTGAATCTGTGTATAATGCTTCTGACCGTAAGGTGACAGTTACTGCCAAGTTAACCTCCAATGTAACGAACACTTACCGTTGTCTGATCTATCTGGTGGAAGACGGAATTAAATATTTCCAAACGAACGGCGGGAATGATTATACTCATAATAATGTAGTTCGCGCAGTGCTTTCCACATCATTGAACGGAGATCGTTTCAATGGTGAGGTCAATGCGGGAGTGGAATCTACCATGCAACGTTCTTATCAGTTGGAATCTGGGTGGAATGTAGACCATATGCGTGTCATTGTATCGATGCTCACAACATTGGACGGGGGAAAGACTTATACGTGTAATAACGTAAATGAGTGTCAACTTGGAGAGTCGGCTGATTATTTGTATAACGAATAAACACAACTTATGTATATAAATATTTATAAAATAACATTGTTGGTCTGCATTTGCGGTATAGGGATTTTCTGGATTTCCTGTTCGGGAAATTCCGATGAATCGGAACAGACGGAAGTGATTTTGAGCGTCAGTAAAAACACGTTGATTGCTGATGGGAAGGATGCTATAACCTTTACGGTAATGCAGGCAGGGGTTGATGTGACTGCTGATGCAACCATCCGCTCCATAATGGACAGCCAAACCCTGGATGGAAATACATTTTCTACTTCTAAAGCAGGAACATATGCTTTTGAGGCATCATATGGCAAGTATGTATCCAAACTGATAACGGTGGTTGCGAAAAGTACCTCGGTTGCACCGTCCCGATTTGTCAGGCGTATTTGTGCGATGGAGTTTACCGGCACGTGGTGTGCCATGTGTCCGGCAGGAATGACTCGTTTGAATTACCTGATTAGTTCGGATTATGAAGGGATTGTTTATCTGATGTCCTTTCATGTAAATGGAACGAGTGCTGATCCGATGGCAATCGAACAGTCCTCGATTCTTTCTAAAAAGTTTGCTATTTCCGGCTATCCTTCATGTGTTGTCGATATGCGTAAGGAAATGGGATTATCTGAAAACTATACAGTCATGCGGACGATATTTAATGAGTCCTTGGAGAAATATGTTTCCCATTGTGGTGTAGCTATCAGTTCTCTTTATAATGAAGCCGGTTCCGAAGCTAAAGTTACGGTGAGAGTGACCTCAGAGAAAACGTCTGACTATCGCCTGATAGTATATGCTGTGGAAAATGGTTTGAAATATGAGCAGAATGACGGTGGTAACTATCGGGACTATACGCACAATCATGTAGTGAGGAAATTGCTTTCAGTTTCGGTTGACGGTGACAAGCTGGGGCAGATTCCGGAAGATAAAGAGATCACGCAAGAGTACGCGGTGACGTTGGATAATACATGGAAAGCAGAAAACCTTTCTTTCTATGCATTAGTAACGGATGAAAACGGCTATGTGAATAACCTGGCTGTTTGCGAAGCTATAAACGGCAATGCCGATTATGAATATGTAAATGATTAATCACATTTATCCCTTTTAATTATGAAGAAGAAATTTGTTAGTTTATTACTTTTACTAGGGCTGTTTTTAGTTATAAGCCCTATGATGATCTCATGTTCGGATAAGGACGACAAGGAAATTAATCCCGATATTCCTGTAGAACCGGAACCTCCGCTTCCTCCTGTACCGACTCCTATCAGATGGGTGGAAAACGAAGTGGATGGTGGCGAACGTGGAGTGGGCATTAAGGTGACCGGCAGAACTACCAACAATTTTGTGTTTGAGTGTACTCCGGGGGATAAGGTGCAATCTTACCGTTTGGATGTCTATCCTTTATGCCGTATGTATAACTACTTATTTGAAAGTGGCGGTGTAGGTGCAAATGAAGAAGAGATTGAAGATTTGATTATGGAAGCTCTTTATAATTCGGAAGGTGCCGGTGCTTATACTTTTAGCAGGAGTACATTAGGAGACAGTTATCCGAATGCCGAATTTGACTGGGCAAATTCCAAATATTCCCAATCGGAGATTGTGCCGGGAGCAGAATATCTGATTATAACGGTGGGCTGTAATGATGAGGGCGGACAAAATCCGGCAGATATGAAAATCTGTTATCTTAAGACTCCTTCCGAAGATGTAGTAGGTCATCCTCGTGTGGATATTGATGTCAAGCCCAGCTATCAGGCAGCTGCTATACAATACCTTCCGAATGAAGACTGTAAATATTTCTATCAGTTCTGTGGAGATGCCGAACCTATTGATGCGTTTATTAACGCTTATGGGAAGAATATGTATATTGATTTTATGAGACATTGGACGCAGACGGCAGGAGATGCACAAGTGCCTGAAGAAGAAATGTATTATGTCGTAGACTTTGGTTATACAGCTGATGCAACAAGAAATATTACGGCTACAACTATCGGGCTGGACGCAAACAAGAATAAAGGAGATTATGTGCGTAAGGATTTCCATTTATTAGAGGTTCCTGTCGATTCGGAGACGGCAGAATGTGCTCTTACAATCGATAAAACGGGTGCTTCTATTGTTAATATGAATGTGACTTTGGAAAAGAACTGTTACGCTATGTTCTATCGTGTTTTCAGTGAGTCAGACTATGCTCCTTATGAAAATGCGGATGATGCCACGATGACCGCACTGGCGCGAGCACTAGATCAGGAAGGATGGGGAATTAAGAATATGAATTTCGCTCAGGAAGGCTCTTATACAACTACAGAATATCAGTATGATATTGCTCCGAATGCTTCTTATGTTGTCGCTTATATTGGTCGTAATAAATATGGAGAGTTGTCAAAGGTGAAAACAACACGTTTTTCAACAAAATCACGGGTAAAGGATAATCCGGGAGCATCCAAGGCTACAATAGATATTACTATTTCCGATCCGGGAAGAACTAGTCTGAAATTGAATTATAAATATAATCAGGAAGCGGCAGTATTTTATCATCAGTATATCATGACACCAGATTTATTGGAGGAGGGTAATAAAGCTGAATTGATTAACTATTTATTATCTACAGAATCAAATGTATGGCCTGCAAATGCGAACGGAGGAGTTGAAGATTATACGTTTACCGCTCTGGATCCTGCTACGGAATATATATTTGCTTATATGGCAGAAGATTGGGACGGGGTGTTGACGGATGTGAAAATAGTGAAGGCTACAACCGAAGCTATTATAGCGGGTCCTAATCCGACCATGGAGCTACGTGCTTATATGAGTGAGTTGGATAACTTTACTGTTCAGTTCTCAATGGTGAAAGATGTAGCCAAAATTTTTCACATGATAGAGGAAGATAATTACTCGGCAAGTGGCGATTACAGCTATGAGGAATGTATGAAAGTATGGAAAGAGAGATGTTTAGAGTATGGTTTGACAACAGTTAATTCTACAATCCAATCATATGATAAGACAAAGGAAGCCAAACGTCTGGTTGCTTTATGTATACCTATTGGTGCTGACGCTGACAACAATGAAGTGATTGGTGACCTCTATACTATATTCTGGGATAAAGACAAGGGTATTATTACCGATCCTTCTGTTATATTCCCGGATGCTCCGAAATCGATGAAGGGAATGAGGGGAGTAGCTAAGTTTCAAGTAGTGAAGAAAGATAGCCGGATACCTGCCAACCTGATTAATAATGAACAGGTGAAAAAGAATATTCCGGAAGCAATGAGAAGTGAAAGTACTATTTATCTTGATTTGAAAAGATTAGGAAAACATCCTCACGCCAAATAAATATCGGCAGAACTATTTATCCGCACGATAGTGTGTAATCTATCGTGCGGTTTTCTCTAATCATTAAATTTTTTAGATATGAGAAGAAATCAATTTTTATGTAGCATGGAAAAATGTACGTTTTTCCTGATGGCAGTATGTGTTGTAATGTTTTCGTCATGTTATAATGACGATGATTTAAAGAACTCGATTTCCGGTCTGGAAGATCGTATGGCTAAATTGGAAGCTTCATTGCAAAGTATACAAAGTGATATTTCTACATTGAAGACACTCACTGATGCTCTGTCTCAAAAGAAATCAATTGCTTCTGTATTGGAGAACGAAGATGGTAGTTATACTATCAAGTTTTCAGACCAGACGGAGGTGACCATACATAATGGTGAAAATGGGGAGGATGCTCCGCAAATAACCGTAATCAAAGATGAAGAAGATGGTATTTATTATTGGGGAATGACCGGTACGGACGGCAAGAAGACATTCTTGAAAGATGGAGAAGGGAATAAGATGCCTGTGACGGCTGTCGCTCCTAAGGTTCGCATTAATACGAATACGAAAGAGTGGGAAATTTCTACTGATAATGGAAAAACTTGGGAACCGACCGGTGTTTATGCTTCCGGAGAGGGGACGGGGGACACTTCTCTTTTCAGCGGAGTAAGCCAGGATGATGATTACGCTTATTTTACTTTGAAAGATGGTACGATATTGAAGGTCGTAAAATCCAAAGAACTGAAATGCGAGATACTATCGGGAAAACAATATTTTGCGAATGGGGAGGAGAAACAACTTCCGGTTGAAATGAGTGGTATTTCGAAATATACAGTTACAAAGCCTGACGGCTGGAAAGTTTCACTGACAGGAAAGGGACTGACTATTATTGCTCCTGTTGCTGAAAATCAGTATGCAGAGGCAGGTGGTAAGGTCGCCATAGTGGCGGTTGCTTCCAATGGACAAAGTCTTATTTCAGAGATTCCGGTAATATTAGGGGAAGCTCCTGTAGCTATATCCGTTGGAGGTCAGTCTGTTTCTACTACGTTGAAAAGTGGGATAGAAATGTATTATTTGGGAGTGATGGAAATAAATGAATACAGCACAGAAATGGTAGCTGAATTAGTGAATGGATATTCTGCCCGTATGTACATGAAAACTGCTGCTCTTGATAAAGTGCCACTGTCTGAGTTGTTGGGTAAGGACACCGAAGCTGGAAAGACATATATGATCTGGGCGGTACCTTCATCTGAGACTGGTGAAAAATATCAGCCGGATGATGTAATTGCTACTGCAATTAAGACTGCTGCGACTGTGGAATTGAAAGCTTCAGATATTACATTTGAAGGTGCAACGGTTTCTGCAACCAAAAAAGGTTGTGACAGTTATTATACAGGGATTGCGGATAAGGCTAATTTTTCGCCGGAAAGAGTGATTGAGGATTTGGCTTATGGTGGTGGAACCAGACAATATTCGGATTATAACGGACCGCTGGAGGGGAAGACGCTGGATTTCCTTCCTACAATTATACCAGGAACAACGTATGTGCTTTGGGCTATTCCTTATAATGAAGAAGGAGAGTATCAGACAGAAGAACTGGTGACGGTTGAAATTCCTGTTCCTGCGCTGACATATGACGGAACTGCAACGGTAAATGTAGGTAATGTAGTTGCTACGGTTACAAGTGTAAGTGCGCCTATTACCCCCGGAACTGATTGTTACAAGTATTATTATTCTTACATGAAGGAACAGGCTTTGGCTAACTATGCTACCGACAGGGAGGTGATCTCCTATCTTATTAAAAACGGTAAATCTTCCAAAGAAGCTGAAAATTTTGAAAGCGCTTCTCTGGAACCGGGAACGAAAGGTGTTATTGTTGCAGTAGCTTTGGATAAAAAAGGACAGCTCGGTTCCCTAGTCAAAGTACAGGCTGATTCTAAGGAAATATCCTATAATGCTTCTATTTCGGTAGATGTGTCGATAGATCCGGGAGCTTTATCTACAACGTTAACGTTGACTCCGACCGGAACTCCGGTAAAATACCGTTATGTTCATATGAAATTGAATGATTTCAGAAGTTATCCATATTGGGGAGATGAGGAAGCAGTAAAACAGGCTTTGATAATGAATAACGAGGTAACAGAGATTACTGTTGCTGATTTGAAAGAGAATCGACTGGTTATTGATGACATAGAGTTTAATGCAGATTATCTATTATTCATGATAGCTGTTGATGCAGATGGGAATCCTTCTGCAACAATGACAAAGAAGGAATATACCAGTGCGAAACCGACTTATGTCCGAATAGGAAGGGATGCGGATTTGTGGAAAGCCAGTGAACCGGAGGTAACGATTGACAAGATAGAAAAAGATAAGTTCTATACAGTTTGGTACACCGTGAAGCCTAAAGCTGACTGCAAGCAATTTTATGTATTTGCCGGACCAGAGGACTACCTGACAGGTATGTTTGATGAACAAATCAAGTATGTGATGAAAAATGGAGTAAAACAAACAACCACTTATTCAGGAAATATTTATGGAACGTTGCCAACTAATATCAATGTAACTTGGGTAGATGCGGAAGGACGAATTTATGAGCTTTCTAAAACTGTAGTAAACGTTCCTGAATAATAATCTTTTAATTTTCTAATTTAATAAAATGATAGATGAAAAATTTATTTAATAATTTTTATAGTGTAGTATTACTTGCTTTGTGTCTGGTTGCTTTCAGTAACTGTTCGGATAGTGATGACGGCGGAGAAGTCGGTGGTACGGATAATGGGATTACTGCGATTGCCAGTGAAACGGAAATGAATGTGTCTCTTTATGGGGAGACTGTCGAGATCTCATTTACTGCGGCAGGGAAATGGTCTCCTTCTTTACAATATTCTACGGGAGCGGATTGGGCTTCCATAACTAATACCAGTGGTAATTCTGCAGCTGGTAAAGGCGGACTAAAAGTAAAGGTTGATAAAAACGAATCCGGAAAAGAGCGGGCATTGACTGTGGCTGTGCAAGTGGAGGGATATAAGGCTCCTGTTACAGTATGTACTATCACACAAGGAGCTGGTTCCGGAACGGCAGTGGATTTGGCTCTCAATGAGTATATGGATAAATATTTGAAGGAACATTATTTGTTCAATGAGGAATATAATACGTTAGATATAGATTATGCATCAGTGTCTTATGAAAATTTTCTGCCAACTTATCTTTTATCGATGAGAACCAATGAGGAAGATGGCGGAACTTATCGTGCATTTTCAGTCAATGCAGGTAAGCGTTATATCTATTCTTATATTATGGAAACAGGTTCCAGTAGAACACGTGCAAACACTCGTGCAACAAGCGTTGTGGGATCGGGACTTGGCACGTTTTTCTCTTCTTATATGCCGGATAAGACAACTATTGGACTATCCATTGGTTATGTATATTTAGAATCTCCTGCCGCCAAAGCCGGATTGAGACGTGGCGACGTGATTGTTTCTGTTGATGGGGTTACTTTGAATAGGAATAATTATCAGCAATACATGAGCACTTTGTTTTATGCCGGTGGAGGTGAAACGTTTAGGATCGGCTATAGGCGTAAAGTCTTTGATGAAAAACAGGGTGGTTATGATTTAGTGGATGGAACTGCGACATTAACCACTGGTAGTTATAATAATAGTCCTATCTTGAATTCAATGTTTATCAAAGATAAAAAAGAGAATAAATTCAACATCGGTTATTTAGTTTATCTAGGTTTTGATTTGAATTTTGCGGAAGACTTGAAATATGTAATTCAACAATTCAAGGCAGAAGGTATCACAGATTTGATTTTGGATTTACGTTTTAACAATGGAGGCTCTGTTGAATTAGCTCGTTATTTAGCCGCTTCTATCGCTGGTACATCACATCGTTCGGATGTATTTATGAAAATGCAACGTAATTCCGGTGCAGATGAGTATATCCGTTTTGGAGATGGTGATGATCTAAATCTTAAATCTGTAAGAATCATCTGTTCAGAAGAAACGGCTTCCGCCAGTGAATTGATAATTAATGGACTAAGAGGAATAGATTTTCCTGTGAAATTATTTGGTAGCCGCACAGAAGGAAAGAACGTGGGAATGGAAGTGCAAGAATATAAATATGGAAATAAATATTATGAATTTGCTCCGATTACTTTCCGTTCTTTCAATGCAAAAGACTGGGGAGATTATGCTGACGGTATTGACCCGGATGTCATGTTGAATAATCAAAACTCAAGCTATGAAGATGATATTGATAATGTATTCCCTTATGCTTTCGGAGATTGGGACAATTTTGATTTCAATTATCCATTATATTGGGCGCTATGCGATGTTCAAGGGGTGGATCCGACTACAGGAGAACCTGTTAAACGTAGTGGAAGAGCTGGTTTGACACGTTCTTCAAAAGATGAAATCATTAGAGTACCATCTGTACCTTTGAAACGCCCTGCGGGAACTTTTGGCTCGCTCATTTACAACAAGCCGGAAGTAGAAAACTTATATTAGTAAGACTAAATCTCTTGTGAAATAAATTTTCTCTTAAGTTAAAGGGGATGCTTCTTGATAAGGTGTTAGTGAGAGCATCCCCATTTTGCTTTATAAATGAATAGAAACAAAATGGAATATTATGATGAATAAATCGTTATATAAATTAATCATATTCATTGGAATGCTAGGATTAATAAGCAGTTGTTCGGATGATGATTCTGAAAGTAAATTAGAATATGAAGTGGTGGATAATATAGTAACTAATTGGTATCCATCCTCTCATTACGAAAAAACAGTACCTTTAAGTGAATTGTTATGTATCGGGGAAAGTGATAAATGTCCTTTGTCGAATACATACATATCAATAGTAAATTATGATTCTGAATATCCGATAGTCATACCGAGAGGTGTCTATCAAAGGAATGAGTATGGATTTTGGATAGATAGACCTGTACCTGCCGATGGGTCTATGAAGGAAATATTTAATTCTGATTGGTATACGACTTTTGTAGTACTATATGGTGGTGAAGGAACATATAATTTTGCTGTAAGAATTTATAATCCTACTTTAAATAAATATTATGTAACCAAGCCATATCAATTGAAGGTGTGGAGAGAAGGAGCAATGGAGGGAGAGTATAAGTGGTATCGTTCTATTACGCAGGTAAATAATTAATTAACTTTAAAGAATGGTTACTCTTCTATTCTTGAGGCTGATAAAGAGAAATGGAATATTGCTATTTCTTTAATAGAAGGATGAATTAACCTAAAGAATTAATAGTATGAATACAAATATTTTATATAAGCTAATAATATTCTTAGGAATATTTTGGTTGAGTAGTTGT
>NZ_JADMQH010000006.1:124070-302515 GCF_015559655.1 Bacteroides sp. 1001136B_160425_E2
TAAAGAATTAATAGTATGAATACAAATATTTTATATAAGCTAATAATATTCTTAGGAATATTTTGGTTGAGTAGTTGTTCGGATGATGATTCTGAAAGTAAATTAGAATATGAAGTGGTGGATAATGTAGTAACTAGCTGGGATGCACTTTCTGAACATTGTGAAAACACAATTCCTTTCACTGAAATGTTATGCATTGGAGAGAGTGATGAATGTCCTTTGTCTAATACATATATATCAATAGTAAATTATGCTTCTGAATATACAGTAGTGATACCTAGAGGTACATTATCTGAAAATGAATATGGATTTTTGATTTATAAATCCGTACCATCTAATAATTATATGAAAGAGGTACTCAATGCTGATTATTACACAAATGTTATAGTAATGTACGGTGGTGAGGGAATATATGATTTTGCTGTGAGAATTTATAATCCAATATTAAATAAATATTACATAACCAGACCATATCAATTGAAGGTGTGGAGAGAAGGAATAGAAGGAGAGTATAAGTGGTATCGAACTATCTCGTTGGTAAATAAATAATTAACTTTAAAGAATGGTTACACTTCTTATTCTTGAGGCTGATAAAGAGAAATGGAATATTGTTATTTCTTTAATAGAAGGATGAATTAACCCAAAGAATTAATAGTATGAATACAAATATTTTATATAAGCTAATAATATTCTTAGGAATATTTTGGTTGAGTAGTTGTTCGGATGATGATTCTGAAAGTAAATCAGAATATGAAGTGGTGGATAATGTGGTGACTAGTTGGTATTCACCCTCTCATTACGAAAAAACAGTACCTTCAAGCGAATTGTTATGTATTGGGGAGAGTGATAAATGTCCTTTATCTAATACATACATATCAATAGTCAATTATGATTCTGAATATCCGATAGTCATACCGAGAGGTGTCTATCAATACTATGAATATGGACATTGGATATATAGACCTGTACCTGCCGATGGGTCTATGAAGGAAATATTTAATTCTGATTGGTATACGACTGTTGTAGTACTATATGGTGGTGAAGGAACATATAATTTTGCTGTAAGAATTTACAATCCTACTTTAAACAAATATTTTGTAACCAAGCCATATCAATTGAAGGTGTGGAGAGAAGGAGCAATGGAGGGAGAGTATAAGTGGTTTCGTTCTATTTCACTGGTAAATAATTAATTAACTTTAAAAAAAAAGAATACTATGAATGATAAAAATATGATGAGTTTCTTGTTCTATTGTTTGGTGGCTTCTTTTTGCTTTTCATGCAGTAGCAATCTGGAGGAGTTGGTAATTAAAGATAAAACAACTTCAGAGAAAATAAAAACTAGAGGACTAGAAAGTTATTCTTCTATTCTTGAGGCTGATAAAGCAATATTAGCAGCTCATGGGTATGATACCATAGCAATAGTAGATTGTGATTCTTTTTATTTGGTTGAGTCAGAACTTATTTTTAAGAAATCAAGATTACAAGAATTACGTGAACAACCTGAAGCACGTTTGAATTATAAAAGACGGATAAATCCTGAATGTTATCGAATGCATCTGATACTTTATGATAACCAATATAGTAATGAAACTATTTTTAAAGAGGCTGTAGCGGAATGGAATAAATTGAGCAAATGCTGCCTACATTTTAGTACTTATTTTGATACGTTTTTACCTAAAAACCGCCCATTAATAGATGTTTTCTTCCAAGATAATGCAAATTCTATGAGTTCATCGGAATTTATACGTGTTGCTGGAGTTATAAATGGTAACGTTGGAAATAAAATATACATAAATACTAAATATAAATACTGGTCAGAATTGACTAAAGACCAAAAGAAGTATGCTTTGATGCATGCTATAGGGCATTTGGTTGGATTAGAACATTCTAGTGAATATGATACTTCTATTATGCAACCTGAATCGGGATTAGCAACAAATAAAAATCTCTGGAATGGATTTTCTTTTGAAGATAAAGTTCTTATTCCTGAATTATATCAATTGAATCCGGCTAAAACTCAAATTGATTATAACCCGACTCCTGAAGACAACAAGGGTACAATGAAACTAAAAATAGGAGTGAAATATACTGTTACAACTTCATATACGTATGAGTGGTGTTATAATCCCAAATATACAATTACGGCAGAACCTGTTAGCAATCCAGGATCTTATGAATTTAAAAAAACAAGTGAAAACTCATTCGACATATGCTTCACGGAAGCTGGAGAATGTATTGTTACTTTTGTAGTGACTGACTATATAGATGGTACCGAGCATAAATATACAAAGAAGTTTAATGCCGCATATGATAAACCAACCTTTACAGTTCCAGGTAGTATTGAACTTGGAGAGTATTATGATTTCAAAGTGGCGTATCAGGAGGATGGATTTACACCTACTTTTAAAATTACCGTAGAAGAAAGTGTGTTTGATAATAATACAGCACAAAGTGTTTCAATAGTACAAGTAAACAATGGACATGTGCGAATTAAATTTAATGACTATGGAGATTATAAAGTTACAGCAAGAGTCTCCAATAATAGAAATATTCCGGCGAGGTATTTTTATTTTTCCAAATATTATCGTCCTGATTATAATGTGACTTCTACAGAAGAGGGAAAAGTGAATGAAGGAAATGTTAGTTTGCCTCCAACTAAACCAAGTCGGCCAACAGGTGAAAATAGGTTAGAACGTTATAGATATGATATAAGCATGGGGCAAGCACCGACATTTGAGCACCGTGTGGCTTGTGATATTAAAACTACATATATTCAGAACTTCTTAAAGTTTCGCCGTATCGATCGTAGTTATATCGAGGACTCTGCACCTCGTATCTTTCGTGCGGGAGAGTCTGCCCAATTGGGGTTAACTGTCTATAGTATGTATCATCCGGACTCAATAAATTACGTGGATCATCATTCTATTCTTTATCCTCTCAAATGTGAAGTCATATATCCTAAAGATGCTTGCTATTTGAAAAAATAAGGGTGAAAAAGAAATTAATAGATTACAATTTAGAACTTAGAAAAATGAGAATTATTTTATTTTTATTATTGAGTTGGTACACAATCGGGAATATACAAGCACAAATCAAAGAGCCTGTAAAGTTCAAAAATGAGTTGAAAATGACATCTGAAACGGAAGCGGAAATCGTGTTTACTGCTTCGATAGAGAAAGGATGGCATGTGTATTCGACCGGGCTAGGGGATGATGGGCCTATTTCCGCTACTTTCAACATCAATGCGAGTAGTCATGTAGAAACAATGGGTAAATTGCAACCTGTTGGAAAAGAAATCAGCATCTATGATAAGATGTTCGAGATGAATGTGCGCTATTTTGAAGATACGGTACAGTTTATCCAAAAAGTGAAATTTACAGGAAATGATTACTTTATGGATGGGTTTCTGGAGTTTGGAGCTTGTAACGATGAGAGCTGTTTACCTCCGACTCAAATTCCTTTTAAATATGGGAAAAAAGCAGAAGCAGATTTAATAGTTGCAAAAGGGAAAGAAGAGGCTTCGGTTAATGTGGTAGAGAAGCAATCGGAAAGTGATCTTTGGAAACCGGTAATCAATGAATTGCAGGTGTTAGGTGAGGAACATTCTCAAGAGGATAAATCTTGGTTGTATGTCTTTGTCACTGGATTTCTTGGCGGATTATTGGCTTTGTTCACTCCCTGCGTATGGCCGATTATTCCTATGACTGTGAGTTTTTTCCTGAAAAGAAACAAGGATAAGAAGAAAGGGATTCGGGATGCATGGACTTATGGTGCTTCAATTGTGGTGATTTATGTAACACTGGGATTAGCAATTACTTTAATATTCGGTGCCAGTGCATTGAACGCTTTATCAACAAACGCCGTATTCAATATTCTTTTCTTCCTGATGTTGGTTGTTTTTGCAGCTTCTTTCTTTGGGGCATTTGAACTTACTTTACCTTCTAAATGGAGCAACGCAGTGGACAGCAAAGCGGAAGCGACGAGTGGCCTATTAAGTATTTTTTTGATGGCGTTTACGTTATCTCTAGTGTCTTTCTCTTGTACAGGGCCGATTATCGGCTTTCTGCTTGTACAGGTTTCTACGACAGGTAGCGTGATTGCTCCTGCTATTGGAATGTTAGGCTTTGCCATCGCTCTGGCTTTACCATTCACACTGTTTGCTCTTTTTCCTTCATGGTTGAAATCAATGCCTAAGTCAGGAGGGTGGATGAATGTAATTAAAGTGACATTGGGCTTTCTGGAACTGGCTTTTGCCTTGAAATTCTTGTCGGTTGCAGATTTGGCTTACGGCTGGGGAATTCTGGACCGGGAAACTTTTCTTGCATTATGGATTGTGATTTTCGGACTAATGGGAATGTATCTGCTGGGGAAAATTAAGTTTCCGCATGACGGCGATGAAAACAAAGTGGGTGTTACTCGTTTCTTTCTTGCGCTTGTCTCTTTGGCATTTGCCGTATATATGATTCCCGGACTTTGGGGTGCACCTTTGAAAGCTGTCAGTGCATTTGCTCCACCTGTGACGACGCAGGATTTTAATTTATATTCGAACGAGGTCCATCCCAAATTCAAGGATTATGATATCGGCATGGAATATGCACGGCAACAAGGAATGCCTGTGATGGTCGATTTTACCGGATATGGTTGTGTGAATTGTCGTAAGATGGAGGCGGCTGTGTGGACAGATAGTAAAGTGGGCGGTATCATCAATGATAAATATGTGCTTATCTCTTTGTATGTAGATGATAAGACTCCATTGAATGAGCCGCTCAAAGTAACGGAAAATGGAACAGAACGTACCTTACGCACGGTAGGGGATAAATGGAGCTATCTGCAACGTGTGAAGTTTGGAGCAAATGCACAGCCTTTTTATGTATTGCTGGATAATGAAGGTTATCCGTTGAATAAGTCGTATGCATATAATGAAGATATTACTTCTTATATTGAGTTTTTACAGAAAGGATTGGAACATTACGTAAAATGAATTTAGTCATTGATTCTCTTTTTAACCTGGACTCGTGATCGATAGGATTAGAAAAGGAATTTGTTTTTAGGTAGTGGGGCCGGCATACAAAGCGTGACTTTGTTTGCCGGTCTTTTTTATGCTCCCTTGTCCCTCTGCTTGTCGCTTTTTTCCAGGTATTGGGTTGATTATTTGCTATAAATATTGTTTGTAGGCTCTGTAGTGCCGATAATCGCTTGTCGTTTCATGTCCGTTGAATATGTCGCATCTTTGCATTGTTAACGTTAGCGAAGTAATTATTAAACAGTATTCATTTAAAAAAAGAAAAGTATTATGGCAATTAGATTTAAAAGAATTCAACGTCTGTGTGACCCGACAAACAAAGAGGCAGGAAAGAAAGTGTATCCGGTGATTTCTTATCAATATGATACGAGCGCTACACTGGATGAGTTTGCAAAAGAAATCTCTTCTACTTCCGGTGTAAGTGAGGGTGAAACAATTAGTGTATTGAAAGATTTTCGTACACTTCTACGTAAGACATTACTTTCGGGCCGTTCAGTGAACATTAAGGGATTGGGTTACTTTTTCCTTTCAGCTCAAAGCAAAGGAACGGAAAAGGCAGAAGACTTTACTGTATCCGACATCAGTGGTCTGCGGGTTTGTTTTCGTGCGAATTCGGATATTCGTCTCTTTACAGGAACTTCGACACGTTCGGATGGATTGAAGTTTAAGGATTTGGATCATATCAATGATTCGAGTATCATTGATGGTGGCTCAGGTGAAGGAGGTGAAGCACCGGATCCTGACGGAGGTGCGGGAGGCAATGGTGAAGCACCCGATCCGGCAGCTTGATAAACGGGAAGTCGGGAATTAGCGACTTTGTATGGAATGGGGCTTCGGCCTCATTCTTTCTTTATAACTACATAAATAGATCAATATGCAAATAACTACAATCCTTGCTTTCATTACTGCTATGGGTGGTTTGGAAGCGGTGAAATGGATGGTGAGATATATCTCTTGCCGAAAAACGGATGCACGGAAAGAGGAGGCAGACGTAAGCAGTCTGGAAGAAGAAAATCGTCGTAAAAAGGTGGATTGGCTGGAAGATCGCCTGACACAGCGGGACGAGAAAATAGACGGGCTTTATATCGAGCTTCGCAAGGAGCAGGAAGAGAAGATCGACTGGATACATAAATGTCATGAGGTGGAGTTGGCACAGAAAGAGTCAGAGGTGAAAAAGTGTGAGATCAGAGGGTGTGTGAAGCGCATTCCTCCTTCGGAATATTAATAAGGTTAGTTGATAAAAATAAAGTATCATGAGAAAGATAGATTCTATTATAGTGCATTGCTCGGCAACAAAAGCCGGACAGGACTTTACCGCCGCAGATATTGACCGTTGGCACCGGGAACGTGGGTTCAATGGTATTGGTTATCATTATGTTATCCGTCTGGACGGAAGACTGGAGAAAGGAAGGGAAATTAATTTGCCTGGAGCACATTGCAAAGGTTGGAATGAGCGAAGTATCGGGCTCTGTTATATCGGGGGATTGGATGAGAATGGACATCCGGCGGATACCCGGACAAATGCTCAAAAACGGGTGCTTTATCAAGTAATAATGGATTTGCAACGGGAATATACTATTCTTCAGGTATTGGGACACCGGGATACTTCGCCGGATTTGAATGGAGACGGGGTGATCGAACCTTATGAATATGTGAAAGCGTGTCCTTGTTTTGATGTGAGGGAGTTTATGAAGAGTGGGAGGGAGCTGCTGTTTGTTTTATTGCTGATTCTTGTTCTTCCGGGGGTGTTGTCGGGATGCAGGAGTAAAAGAGAGTTAGTAAATAGGAGGGAGGAGGTCAAAATAGACTCGAACTTTGAATTTTGTTCGGAGAAAAGTGTTGAGGAACAGGCTTTTGTTTCGGAAAGGGATTCGGAAACAATGGAGGAATATATGGAGCAGTCGATAATCATGTTTCCTGTGGACACATTGGGTTTAAGGGTAGGGATGATGGTGAGAACGGTGGTTGATAGGAAAAATACTAATCAGAAACAGCTTCTCCAAAAGGTAAATTCACAATCGGTAAATTCGTTGGGTATAAGTTTTAAAATGAAGTCTCATGAGACAGATTTTGAAAAACACACTAGCAGAATAGGAGGTAAATATTTATATGGAATTATTTTATTGGGTTTATTTATCGGGTATGGGATTTATAGATTGAAGAAAACATAATATACTGTTTGCTGTATATGAAATCAGCTCTAATGAAAGATGAACTTATGTATCTGCTGCACCTGTGAAGGTGCAGTTTTTTTGTGTAGTTTGTATGTGTATTCCCATAGAAATGCGTATCTTTGAATAATTAAAGACAGAAGAGTAATTATGAACGGGATATTGCGTAAACTTCCTATTGGGATACAGACTTTTACTGAAATTCGTGAAGAAAATTATCTTTATGTAGATAAAACTGCTTTTGTGTGGCGGATAGCTAACACAGGAAAGCCTTATTTCTTGAGTCGTCCCCGCCGCTTTGGCAAGAGTCTTCTTCTTTCTACTTTTGAAGCTTATTTTGAAGGTAAGAAGGAATTGTTTGATGGGTTAGCCATAGCTGACATGGAAAAGGAGTGGAAGAAGTATCCGGTATTGCATTTGGATTTGAATGCGGAAAAATATGATTCTCCCCAAGCCTTGGTCGAGATTCTTAGTCGACAGTTGACACAATGGGAACTGAAGTATGGTAAAGGAGAAGATGAGGAAACTCTTTCGGGGCGTTTTGCTGGTACACTTCGTCGTGCCAGTGAACAGTCTGGGCGTGGTGTAGTAGTGCTCGTTGATGAATATGATAAGGAGTTTCAATTATATCGCCTGGCTTTTCCTAATGATGAAGTCCGTTATAAATCTGGCTTATATTCCCAAGGGTCATTCAAATGTTTTTTTGAATATTAGCACAGGAATATATAGAATAATACTATCTTTGTAGAGGTATATCGGGTTTAATGGAGTGATTGTTCAATAATATTCATATCTTAGACATGAATACAATTTGCCATATTCGTGATTATACGGACCTTTGCAGAGAGAATGCTTTCTTGCCCTCGTCAAGATGGGCAGATTAAGATAAAGATCCCTCGTGGATCGGCTGCCTGTGAAGGTCGCTCTATTGTTTGTTTTGTTTGTGTTTTGGTGCACCTTTTTTCTGATAAAGAATAAGGTGCACTCTTTTTATAGTAATGTAACAGATTAAATATATATTTGAAGAAAAAAGAAGATGGGTGAAAAAGCTTCAATGTGGAATCTTTGGCACGGCTGTCACAAATTAAGTGAGGGCTGCCGACATTGTTATGTATACCGGACAGATGGTAAATATGGAAAAGACAGTTCGGTGGTGATAAAGACGGAAAAGTTTGATTTACCTTTGCAACAGAAAAAGAATGGTACATATAAGATACCTTCGGGGAATTTGGTATATACCTGTTTTACTTCCGATTTCCTTATTGAAGATGCTGATGAATGGCGTGCCGAAGCATGGGAGATGATGCGGATACGGCAGGATCTTCGTTTCCTCTTTATCACTAAGCGGATAGACAGGTTGCAACAGTGCCTGCCTCCGGATTGGGGCGATGGGTATGAGAACGTAACAATTTGCTGCACGATGGAGAATCAGGATAGAGTGGATTATCGTTTACCTATTTATAAAGAAATTCCTATTAAACATAAAATCATTATCTGCGAGCCGCTTCTTAGTCGGATTGATTTCAGAGGTGAATTAGGGGATTGGGTGGAACAGGTGGTTGCCGGAGGAGAGTCGGGAAAGGAAGCCCGGATATGTGATTACGAGTGGGTATTGGATATCCGGCAGCAATGTATCGATGCGAATGTCGGTTTTTGGTTTAAGCAGACTGGGAGTTATTTGCTGAAAGAGGGACATGAATACAAGATTGCCCGGCAGTTCCAACATTCGCAGGCGAGGAAGGCTGGGTTGAATTATACGCCTGATAAACAAGAAATAAAAGGTTAGTTCAGGTATTTTTTACTGAAAGCGGGGATTGTTTAACAATCTTCGCTTTTTTGTTTTATTGAGTACAAAATGCGGATAATCACGTCTTTTCTTAAAGATGTTGTGTAAACTTTAAATTATCCATATTAATGAAACAGATAAAGCTGTTATTTCTTTTAGCATCTGCATCCGTTACGGGCGTATTTGCGCAAAGCAACGGATTGACGGATATGAGCCAGAGTCGCTATGCAAAAATGACAAATACCGGAATCGACGCCGTACATTGGACGAACGGATTTTGGGGAGATCGTTTTAATGTGTTTAGCCGGACTTCCCTGCAAAGTATGTGGAACACTTGGAACACACCGGAAATATCCCATGGGTTCCGTAATTTTGAGATTGCTGCCGGTGTGTGCAAGGGTGAACATTGGGGACCTCCGTTTCACGACGGAGATATGTATAAATGGATGGAAGGAGTGGCTTCTGTCTATGCAGTCAACAAAGATCCGGAACTGGATAAATTAATGGACAACTTTATTACTTGTGTCGTAAAAGCCCAGCGTACAGACGGTTATATACATACTCCGGTAATTATTGAAGAACTAAACAAGGGCATTGATTCCCATACATTGGCTGACCCAAACAAGCAAACGGTCATAGGAACGAAAGTAGGTGACGAGAATGAAAAAGGAGCTTTTGCCAATCGGCTGAACTTTGAGACATATAACTTGGGACACCTGATGATGGCAGGTATTGTGCATCGTCGTGCCACCGGAAAGACCACTCTTTTTGATGCTGCTGTGAAAGCGACAGATTTCCTCTGTCATTTTTATGAAACGGCTTCTGCCGAATTGGCTCGCAATGCCATTTGCCCTTCACATTATATGGGAGTGGTCGAAATGTATCGTGCCACGGGAAATCCCCGTTATCTGGAACTTTCAAAGAATCTGATTGATATTCGCGGTATGGTGGAAAACGGAACGGATGATAATCAGGATCGTATTCCTTTCCGCGACCAGTATCGTGCAATGGGGCATGCCGTACGTGCAAATTATCTGTATGCAGGAGTAGCGGATGTATATGCCGAGACAGGCGAACAACAATTGATGAAAAATCTGACTAGTATCTGGAATGATATTGTCACCCGGAAGATGTACGTGACCGGAGCTTGCGGTGCTCTTTATGATGGAACATCACCGGACGGAACTTGCTATGAGCCGGATAGTATTCAGAAGGTACATCAGAGCTACGGACGTCCTTATCAGTTGCCGAATAATACAGCGCACAATGAAACATGTGCCAATATCGGAAATATGCTTTTCAACTGGCGTATGCTGGAAGTGACAGGAGATGCGAAGTATGCCGAACTGGTAGAAACCTGCCTTTATAATAGTGTATTGAGCGGTATCAGTCTGGACGGAAAGAAGTATTTCTATACCAATCCGCTTCGTATCAGTGCCGATCTTCCTTATACACTTCGTTGGCCGAAAGAACGGACGGAATATATCAGTTGTTTCTGCTGCCCGCCGAATACATTGCGTACATTGTGTCAGGCACAGAATTACGCCTACACATTGAGTCCGGAAGGCATTTACTGTAACTTGTATGGTGCAAATACGCTGACTACGATTTGGAAAGACAAAGGAGAACTGGCGTTAACACAAGAGACGGATTATCCTTGGGAGGGAAATGTACGTGTAACGTTGGATAAAGTTCCTCGTAAGGCAGGTACTTTCTCGCTCTTCTTACGTATTCCTGAATGGTGCGAAAAGGCTACGCTCACGGTGAATGGACAGCCGCTGCAAGCCAATGCAAAGGCAAATTCGTATGCGGAAGTAAATCGTACATGGAAGAAGGGGGATGTAGTGGAACTGGTGATGGATATGCCTGTCCGTTTGCTCGAAGCTCATCCGTTAGCAGAGGAGATTCGTAATCAGGTGGTCGTGAAGCGCGGCCCATTGGTTTACTGTTTAGAAAGTATGGATATTGCGAACGGGGAAAAGATTGATAATGTATTGATTCCCGCTGATATAAAACTAACTCCGAAGAAAATTACAATTGAAGGCAGTCCGATTGTTGCACTTGAAGGAATGGCACGTCTGGCATCTGCAACTTCGTGGGAAGGAGTACTTTACCGGCCGGTTGCTCAGGCTGAAAAGACAGTAAATATCCGCCTGATTCCTTATTATGCTTGGGGAAACAGAGGAAAAGGAGAAATGACTGTATGGATGCCTCTTGCCAGATAGGCCGGATTGTTTAGTATACAGAAATGAAAAAAGTCATGAAAAAGTTATTTGTAACGGCTATATGTATCTTGTGCAGTCACTGGCTATTGGCCGGTGAGATATGGATTTCTCCCAAGGGCAGTGACTTCAACAACGGAACTCGTCAATCTCCTAAAGCCACGCTGACTTCTGCCTTACGACAGGCACGAGAATGGCGCAGGACAAAGGATGACCGTATTCAAGGTGGAATCACGATCTATATGGAAGGTGGAACGTATGCCCTCTATGAACCGGTTTTTATCCGTCCGGAAGATAGCGGAACCAAGGAATCGCCCACAATCATTTGTTCGGTAGGCGATGAAAAGGTGATATTGAGTGGGGGAATCAGCATAAATGGTTGGAAGAAGCAAGGGAAAGTTTGGGTAGCAGATGTCCCGGCATTTAATGGACGTCCATTGGATTTCCGCCAGTTGTGGGTGAATGGGAAAAAGGCTGTTCGTGCCCGTGATGTGGAAGATTTCGAAAAGATGAATCGCATTTGCAGTGTGGATGAGAAGAATGAAATTCTTTATGTACCTGCAGTTTCCATTCACAGACTTATTGATAATAAAGGAAATTTGAAAGCTAAATATGCCGAGATGGTATTACATCAGATGTGGTGTGTTGCTAATCTTCGGATTCGTTCAGTCGAAGTGCAGGGAGATAGCGCGGCAATACGTTTTCATCAACCGGAAAGCCGGATTCAGTTTGAGCATCCCTGGCCGCGTCCGATGGTGACGACGGACGGACATAATTCTGCTTTCTATCTGACAAATGCCCGTGAATTGCAGGATGTACCCGGAGAATGGTATCATGATATGGACGCCCGTAAAGTATATTATTATCCACGGGAAGGAGAGAAGATGCAGGAGGCGGAAGTGATAGTGCCTGCTGTTGAGACATTAGTACAGGTGGAAGGAACTTTGGATCGTCCGGTGTGTCATATTCGTTTTGAGAAAATTACTTTTTCCTATACTACGTGGATGCGCCCATCAGAAAAAGGACATGTACCTCTTCAGGCAGGTATGTATCTGACAGATGGTTACCAGATTGATCCGAAAATGCAACGGAACTACTTGAATCATCCGTTGGATAACCAAGGATGGTTGGGACGTCCCGCAGCTGCAGTTCGTGTGGTTGCTGCAAGACAGATTGATTTCGAGCGTTGCCGGTTCGAACATTTAGGTTCAACCGGATTGGATTATGAAGAAGCGGTGCAAGGCGGTGTTGTTCGTGGCTGTCTCTTCCGCGATATTGCCGGAAATGGTCTGTTGGTCGGCAGTTTTTCTCCGGCTGCTCATGAAACGCATTTGCCATACGATCCTGCTGATCGTCGGGAGGTATGCACACAGCAACAAATCAATAATTGCTATTTCACGGAAATAGGCAATGAAGATTGGGGATGCCTTGCCATTGCTGCGGGATATGTGGGGGACGTCAATATCGAGCATAATGAAATCTGTGAAGTTCCTTATAGTGGCATCAGTCTTGGTTGGGGATGGACGCAAACTGTGAATTGTATGCGTAATAACAGAGTACATGCCAATCTGATTCATCATTATGCGAAACACATGTATGACGTGGCAGGTATTTACACACTCGGTTCACAGCCGAAAAGTTATGTAACGGAGAATTGCGTGCATAGTATTTATAAGCCGGGGTATGTACACGACCCTAACCACTGGTTCTATCTTTATACGGATGAAGGTTCTTCCTTTATTACTGTACGTGATAATTGGACAGAAGGAGAGAAGTATCTGCAAAATGCCAATGGTCCGGGAAATGTATGGGAGAACAATGGCCCGAAGGTGGATAGTGTTATTTGTGAACGTGCGGGACTGGAAGCAGGATATAAGGATTTACTAAATATTCAGTAGGTATTGACAAGTCATTTAGTTTGTTAGTAATAGAAAGAAAAATGAAAAAGAAATATATGATATTGCTTAGTGCCTTGTCTTTGGCAAGCAGCACATTTGCCCAAACTTGGATATGGTATCCGGGAGATTATGAAATCTGGCTGGGAAATCAGATGAATAACCGTCGTACGGAACGAGGTGCATTTTTTCCTCCTTTTTGGAAAACGGACAGTCATTATGTTGTCGTAGAATTCAGCAAGCAACTGAATCTTTCCGAGCCGGAAGAAATCTTTATTGCTGCCGAAGGAAAGTACAACGTCAAACTGGATGGAAAGCTCCAGTTCGGTATGCCGGAAACCATGTTGCTTCCGGCAGGAAAACATAGCCTGAACATTAAAGTCTGGAATCAGGCTACTCCTCCCACTATTTATGTGAAGGGAAAAACGGTGAATTCAGATTCTTCCTGGCGTGTGACTTACGAAGATAAAGAATGGATTGACGAGAGCGGAAAAGCCAGTGACACATCTGCCACTATCTATATGGATGCCGGATGCTGGAACTTTGACGGAGCTACCCAACGTCCTTCCCGATTCAGTCTGACGCGTAAACCGCAGCAACCCGTTACGAAGACAGAACAGTCTGAAGGAGGTTTCCTTTATGATTTTGGAAAAGAAACATTCGGATTCATCACATTGAAGAATCTTTCCGGAAAAGGAAAAATAGAAATTTATTATGGTGAAAGCCCGGAAGAAGCAAAAGATAAAGCATATTGTGAAACATTGGACAAACTCTTGCTCGAACCGGGACAAGTGACCGACCTTGCCATCCGCAGTACTTCTCCCTTGAGTAATTCTGAAAACGAATATACATTGGAGAACAGTAAAGCCTTCCGCTATGTTTATGTAACTCATGAGCCGGGAGTACAGATTGGAGAAGTCTCCATGCAATATGAATATCTTCCTGAAGAATACCGCGGAAGTTTCCGTTGTAATGATGAGGAATTGAATCGTATTTGGGAAGTTGGCGCATACACCATGCATCTCACTACCCGCGAATTCTTCATTGACGGTATCAAACGTGACCGTTGGGTATGGAGTGGCGATGCCATCCAAAGTTATTTGATGAACTACTATCTTTTCTTTGATAACGAATCCGTCAAACGTACAATCTGGTTGCTTCGTGGCAAGGACCCTGTGACCAGCCACAGTAATACAATCATGGACTATACTTTCTACTGGTTCCTTAGCGTATATGACTATTATATGTATAGTGGTGACCGCCATTTTGTCAACCAACTGTATCCGCGTATGCAAACAATGATGGATTACGTGTTGGGACGTACCAATAAGAATGGCATGGTAGAAGGTATGACCGGCGACTGGGTATTTGTGGACTGGGCAGACGGCTATCTGGATAAGAAAGGCGAACTCTCTTTTGAACAAATCTTATTTTGCAGAAGTCTGGAAACGATGGCTTTGTGTGCGGAACTGGTCGGAGATGCCAATGGCAAACAGAAATACGAGAAGCTGGCTGCTGCGTTGAAGGCAAAGTTAGAACCTGCCTTCTGGAATAATCAGAAACAGGCATTTGTACATAACTGCGTCAACGGTCAGCAAAGTGATGCAGTCACCCGTTATGCGAATATGTTTTCTGTCTTCTTTCAATATTTGAATGAAGATAAGCAACAAGCCATCAAACAGTCTGTTCTGCTGAATGACAGTATTCTGAAAATAACAACTCCCTATATGCGTTTTTACGAACTGGAAGCCCTTTGTGCTCTTGGCGAACAGGATGCTGTAATGAAAGAAATGAAAGCCTATTGGGGAGGAATGTTGAAGGAAGGTGCTACCTCCTTCTGGGAGAAATATAACCCGGAAGAAACCGGAACGCAACATCTTGCCATGTATGGCCGTCCTTATGGAAAGAGTTTGTGCCATGCTTGGGGAGCGAGTCCTATCTACCTGTTGGGCAAATATTATTTGGGGGTGAAACCTGTAAAAGAAGGATATAAAGAGTTTGCTATTGCTCCTGTGTTGGGAGGATTGAAATGGATGGAAGGCACTGTTCCTACTCCGAATGGCACTATCCATGTCTATATGAACAGCAAAACGATGAAAGTGAAAGCAACAGAGGGGAAAGGCTATCTAACCATCAAAAGCCGTCGTCCACCTAAAGCAAATATCGGAACACCGGAAAAAGTGTCGGTAGGAGTATGGCGCCTCTGGATCGATTCACCCGAAGAAAGAATTGTTACCTATCATTTATAATACATTGTTAATTAGTTAGTGGAGTTAGTCCTTGATTAACGGTTCCTCTTTTTAATGGGGGATTGTTAATCGGGGACTTTTTTATTGGAATATGCACCACATTTTCTAAATTTTACTATTTTTGTTTTATGAAAGACACCTAATTGTAATACGTCTTTTGTTCTTTTGGAAAAACAATTAAACAAAGTCAAAGGAATGTCAGATCGATCAGCTCAATATACTAATACTGATGACGAGAAGCTCTTTTCCTTCATAGAGAAAGGAGATAAAGGAGCCTTTACACAGGCTTATGACAGGTATCATAAGCTGTTATACGTATTAGCCTACCGTTATTTAATGAATGCAGACATGGCAGAAGATGTAGTGCAACATGTTTTTGCCCGTTTATGGGAATTTAGGTCAGAACTACATGTAGGAATCAGCCTTAAGAACTATCTGTTCACTATGACGAAAAATCATGTCTTAAATTTGATTCGTAATGAGAATAGTGCAATCAGTAAGAACTATGAGATAGCACAATCGGCACCTGTCTACGAAGATAATCTGATAGGAAATCTGGAAAAGAAAGAATTGATGGCCTCTTTTTATAAAGCGGTAGATATGCTTCCGCCACAGAAGCGCAGTATTTGTTTGATGAAAGTGAAAGAGGAACTAACGAATCAAGAAATAGCCGAACGGATGAATCTGTCTGTTAATACAGTCAAAACGCATTATACGGAAGCATTGAAAATGCTACGTATTCATTTAAGTAAAATGCTAATAATTGTTACTTTTGTCACACTAATGACATATTTGAGTGTCCACTATTTAAGATAAAAAGAGAATGAATCGACCCACTGATAAACAAATAGAAGAAGTGCTTGCCGGAGTTGCTACACCGGAGGATGCAAAATTTGTGGCGGAATGGTTTGCCACAGAAGAAGGGAACACTTACCTGGATGCTGTGATGACTCGGGAGGCAGAACATTTAAAAGCCGAAACGGCAGAAATATATGTGGACCATACTATACCTTCAGAAAAGATGTACTATCAGATCCAAAAGAACATATCACGTAAACAGATCAAACGTATCTGCTTCCGTGTGGCTGCAATCTTGGTTCCCGTTATTTTCCTGATAGGTCTTTATTTACAGATCAATTCCCGGGTGGATTTATTCGGCACTACGGAATATGAGGAAATTCGTGTTGCCAAAGGGGAGCGGATACAGATGATGTTTCAAGACGGGACACGAGTTTATATCAATTCGGATTCCTGGTTGAAGTATCCTAAAAAGTTCGGATTGAGTAAGCGGGAAGTTTTTCTGGTGGGAGAAGCCTATTTCGTGGTAGCCAAGAATAAAAAACGTCCGTTTATTGTTAATCTGAACGGACCTTCCGTTCATGTACTGGGTACTTCTTTCGATGTACAAGCCTACCCGGAAAATAAAGATATTGTGATCTGTCTAGATGAAGGACATGTAAATCTGACTCTATCCTCTACAAAAGAATACCCGTTACTGCCGGGTGAAAAACTGATATATAATAAAGAAAGTGACCAGTGTCGGATAATCAAGAACGATCATTCAAAGCAAGTTTCAATGTGGAAAGACAATGTGATTTCTTTTAAAGATACTCCTCTGGCAGAAGTGATTAAGGTTCTGAACCGCTGGTATAATGTAAACTTTAAGATAGAGGATGAGCAGGCATCGAAATATGTATATACGTTGACCTCGGATAACACGATACTGGAGAAGGTGCTTCAGGATTTGGAAAAGATTGCACCGGTAAAATTTGAATATGATGAAGTCCGGAAAGAAGTGACAGTCCGAATGAAACAGGACGGAGACAAGTAAGAATATACTGGAATAGGATAATAGAATGAGGACAGGCTGTGTATATACGCAGCCTTTACTGTTTTAGAATAAGAATGTTATGAAATAAATTAGGCTTATGCAAAAAAACTCTTTTTTCTCTCACCCGCTTTTTTGACTTGTGTGTCTACTAAGCATAAATGAGATTTTAAATCTAAGTTTAACTTTAATCAAAGCAAGTAGTATGAAACACAAAGTTCTGCTCGTATTGTTGCTGGGGATAATCATAAGCGTGTCCGCTTCTGCCCAAAAGGTGACAATGAATCTTAAACAAGTAAAGCTGGAGAAAGTATTCTCTGCTATTACACAGCAAACAGGTCTTACGGTAGCTTATAGCCGTACGATCGTCAATCCGGATCGAATAGTAACGGTAGAAGCAAAGAATCAGGAACTATCCAAAGTTCTGAATGATTTGTTTATCGGTACTAACGTAAATTATGAGATCGGAAAAACAAAAATTTATCTGAAGGAGAAAGCTACGGATGCTGAACAACAGACCAATAATGCGAATAAAAGAAATATATCCGGTCGGGTAATCGACGAGAAAGGAGAGCCGATTATTGGTGCCAGTGTGATGGTGCAAGGCAGCTCTTTGGGTACAATAACGAATGTAGACGGACGTTATACTTTGGCCAATGTTCCCGAAAATAGTACGGTTACAATCTCATACATCGGATATATTACGGTCAATTATGCTGCTACCAGTAGAAATCTATCCCAGGTAGTACTTCGCGAAGATAGTAAGACACTGGAAGAAGTGGTGGTAGTGGGATATGGTACACAAAAGAAAGTAAATCTGACCGGTGCCGTTGCCGTAGTTTCGGGTGACGAGCTAACGACTCGTTCGGCTGCCAACTTGTCACAACTCCTGCAAGGTTCCGTACCGAATATGAACGTAAACTTTAGTTCGGGACGTCCCGGACAAGGAGGAAGTTTCAATATTCGTGGTGTCAACTCAATTAGTGCGGATGCAGCACCTCTGACTATCATTGATGGAATTGAGGGAGATATAAATAAGGTAAACCCCAATGATGTAGAATCCATCAGTGTTTTAAAGGATGCTTCGGCTGCTGCCGTATATGGTGCCCGTGCTGCTTATGGAGTTATTTTGGTTACAACCAAGAATGGAAAGGTAGGCAAAACCAATGTCAGCTACAACGGACGTTTCAGTTTTGGGGAAACGACGACCTCTACGGATTTTGAAACGCGTGGTTATTATTCGGCCGGTATCAATGATATGTTCTATAAGACATATCAAGGGGTTCCTTATACACATTATACCCAGGAGGATTATCATGAATTATGGATTCGCCGTAATGATAAAGTGGAAGATCCTTCCCGTCCATGGGTGGTAGAAAAAAATGGAGAATATAAATATTACGGCAACTTTGACTGGTATAATTGTTTGTTTGATAATACTCGTCCCACTTGGGAGCATAACTTAACAGTTTCGGGAGGTACTGAAAAGGTGAAGTATATGCTGTCGGGTAACTACTATAATCAGAAAGGAATTATCAGAATAGATCCGGACCGTTTTAAGAAATATACATTCCGTTCGAAAGTCATAGCTAACATCACTTCTTGGTTTGAATTAAGTAACAATACTTCTTATTACCATTCTGAATATACCTATCCGGGACTATCGGGAGTTAATGATGTTTTCAGCAGAGCCGGGCGGCATGCTTTGGCAAGTATTGTGCCGATGCATCCGGATGGAACCCTGGTTTACAGAACGGGTCTGACAGATACAGGAGAAGTAGCTGATGGTGTTAGCGCCGTATTATTGAATGGCGGACACCATAACCGGGATCGTGAATATGAGTTTGTAACTACGTTCGAGGCCGTATTGAAACCGATCAAACATTTCGAAGTCCGTGCAAACTATAGCTGGGCACATTACAGTCAGCAGAATTTGAATCGTTCCGTAGATGTATTATACTCCAGAAATCCGGGAGAAACAATTACAATGGATAACGGACGTACCAGAGGCAATTATTTGTCGGAAGTACAAAATAACCAGATCCGCCAAACTTTCAACTTATATGGAACGTATGATAATATCTTTGCGAATGCACATTCGGTAAAGGTTATTGTGGGAGGTAATTATGATTATAAGTATTTTAAGAAACTGGGAATGAAACGTAACGGGTTACTCTCTGAATCTCTCGATGATTTTAACCTGGCAAAAGGTGATGATATATCCATAACCGGAGGACAAGAGGAATATGCGATTCTCGGTTTCTTCTATCGTTTGAATTATGGATATAAAGACCGCTACTTATTGGAAGCCAGCGGACGTTATGACGGTAGTTCCCGTTTTCGTCGAGGACATCGTTTCGGTTTCTTCCCGTCATTCTCTGCCGGATGGCGTGTCAGTGAAGAAGCCTTCTTTACACAAGCCAAAAACTATGTAAGCAATCTGAAACTAAGACTGTCTTACGGATCATTGGGAAATCAGAAAACAGTAGGTTATTATGACTATCTGCAACTGATTAATACCGGAGCGGTATTGAACTATGCTTTCGGAGATACAACAAAAGGCGATTATGCCTATGAGTCAGCTCCGAACTCTACCGATTTGACCTGGGAAACTGTAATCACAAAAAATATAGGTTTAGACCTGGGGTTTCTTAATAACCGCTTGAATGTATCTTTTGATGCATATATTCGTGATACCAAAGATATGTTGATGGCAGGAAAGACTTTACCTGGCGTATATGGTGCCTCTTCTCCCAGAATGAATGTGGCAGACTTGCGTACGAAAGGGTGGGAAGCATCTATTACTTGGGGAGATAGTTTTACCTTGGCAAGCAAGCCTTTCAACTACCGGATAATGGCTGGTATCGGAGATAATACCTCCAAAGTAACGAAATATGATAATCCCAACCGGACGCTGACTGATCCCTACGAAGGACAGCAGTTAGGCGAAATATGGGGATACGTAGTGGATGGATATTTTAAAACGGATGAAGAAGCAAGGAATTATAAAGTGGACCAATCGTTCGTTAACCAAATGATTAATGCAAGCGCTTTGGATAATGGACTTCATGCCGGTGACCTTAAATTTGTCGATTTGGATGGTAACAACAAGATCGAACAGACAACATCGGCTAATGACCGGAAAGACATGAAAGTGATCGGTAACTCATTGCCGCGCTACAATTATAATTTCGGAATCTCCGCGGATTGGTATGGAATTGATTTTTCAGTTCTTTTTCAGGGCATTGGCAAACAAAACTGGTATCCTGGTGCTGAAACGTCCATGTTTTGGGGACCTTATTCCCGACCATACGCTAGTTTTATTCCTTCCGACTTTATGAGTCAGGTATGGAGTGAAGAAAATACAGATGCTTATTTCCCACGTCCCAGAGGATATGTGGCTCTCGGTAGTAATCGTGAATTAGCTGTGGTCAATACTAAATATTTGCAGAACCTGGCTTATTGCCGATTGAAGAATCTTTCTATTGGTTACACATTGCCGGATAAATGGCTTTCTAAAATAGGTTTCGAGAAAATACGTGTTTACTTTAGTGGTGAGAACTTGCTGACATTCACTAAGCTACATTCCGATTATATTGATCCGGAACAAGCATCGGCAAGTAACAGCTGGAAAACGAGTAAAAGTGATGCAAATATTTATCCCTGGGCAAAGACGTACTCTTTTGGTGTAGATATAACATTCTGATAATAACGAATATAAAGAAAATATAGTATGAAAATAATGAAATATACATTGTGGGCGACTGTTGGTCTGTCGTTGTTATTCGCTTCTTGTGAAAACATACTGGATATAAATCCAAAAGATCGCTTGACAACTAAGGATTATTTTACGAATGAAGAGCAATTACAGTTGTACAGTAATCAATTCTATTCGAATAACTTCCCGGGTGATGGCGATATTTACAAGGATAATGCTGATATGCTGATTGTATCACCCTTGGACGATGAAGTGAGCGGACAACGTGTCATTCCGGAAACGGGTGGAGGATGGAGTTGGAGTGCACTGCGATCAATTAATTTCTTATTGGATAATCTGGGAAACTGTAAAGACCAGAAAGTGCGAGACAAATATGAAGCCCTGGCACGCTTCTTCCGTGCTTATTTCTATTTTGAAAAGGTGAAACGTTTTGGGGATGTACCTTGGTACGATAAAGTACTTGGCTCGGATGATGCTGATTTATACAAAGCCAGGGATTCACGCGAATTTGTGATGGGAAAGATAATGGAAGATCTTAATTTTGCCATAGAGGTTTTTAAAGAAACCAACCGGACAAAAGAACTTTATCGCGTAACCTGGTGGACTGCCCAAGCATTAAAGTCACGTGTAGGATTATTTGAAGGTACTTATCGTAAATATCATGGATTGGGTGATTATGAGAAATACTTGAATGACTGTGTAAGTGCCTCTAATGAAATCATGACTGCTTCCGGAGGATATTCATTATATCAATCCGGCTCACAGTCCTATCGTAATCTATTTAAATCCGAGAATGCAATTGATGCTGAAATAATATTGGCAAGGGATTATAATAATGATTTGAGTCTGGTTCATAAAGTACAGGCATTTGAGAATTCTCCGACATTAGGTCGTCCCGGACTTTCGAAAAAACTGGTCAATTATTATTTAATGAAGAATGGCAACCGTTTCACCGACCAACCCAATTATGCAACAATGGAGTTCAAGGATGAAATAGTCAATCGTGATCCGCGTTTAGCGCAAACAATCCGCACTTCAAATATAAACATGAATGTTACGATGACCGGATACCACCTGCTGAAATATGCAAATGATAATATGAGCTATACAGGTGATTCAAGCAATGACCTTCCTCTGTTCAGATTGGCAGAAGTCTATTTGAACTATGCCGAAGCAAAGGCAGAATTAGGCACACTGACGCAAACTGATATCGACAATACGGTAAACAAATTGCGGACACGTGCAGGAGTTACGGGAAAATTGAATATGAACGCAGCAAACCTTGCTCCGGACTCTTATATGTGTGCTCCGGAAACCGGTTATGTGAATGTCACAGGAGATAATAAAGGGGTGATTCTGGAAATCCGCCGGGAACGTGCGATAGAGCTAGTCATGGAAGGCTTCCGTTATTATGATTTGATGCGCTGGAAAGAGGGACAATGTATGGCCCAATCCTTTAAAGGGTTTTATCTTCCTGCTACAGCTATCAACAAAGCGTACGATATTGATGGAGACGGAACAAATGATGTCTGTTTCTACACCACATCTTCGCAACCCAATGTTGGAAGTGTGACGTATGTAAAATTGGCTTCCGATGGAAGCGGTACCTCTTTGTCAGAAGGTAATTATGGCAATTTATTGTGCTATAGCTGGATCGACCGTACCTGGAATGAGAACCGTGATTATCTATATCCGGTACCAAGACAGGAAATAACACTATCTAACGGTGTCGTAACCCAGAATCCGGGATGGAATGAGTAACAAGTATAAAAGATATAAATGATAGATTTATGAAAAAGATAGTAATATATACATTGATTTCCTTCATATTCTCTGTTTTTGCTGGTAGTTGTGAAGATAATAAAGACAATTCATTGTATTATCCTGATTTTACGTGGGATACAGGAGATGAAGAGGAAGACGAAGACCCCGTGACTGAAACGTCCATGCGTGTAGCAACTTATAACTTACAGGTGGAGACTGGTACAGGATGGACTAACCGACGGGAACGTGTGGCACAATTAATTAAAGACTACGATTTTGAGATTTGTGGATTCGAAGAAGCCAGTTGGGAACAACGTTCCTACTTAGGAACTCAACTTGCGAGTGATTATCAGATTCTCGCTTATGGTCGTGACACTGGAAATGACGATAACAAAGCAGGAGAGATGAGTGGCATTTTATATAAGAAGAGCCGCTACACATTACTGGATGCCGGACGTTTCTGGTTTTCCGAAACTCCGGAAATTCCTTCCAATGGATGGGATGAAACAAATTTCAAACGTTTCTGTGTATGGGGAAAATTCAAGGATAACAAGACTCAAAAAGAATTTTATCTTTTTGAAACTCATATGCCTTTGGCTGATAATGCTAGAAAACACGCATGTCAAATGCTGGTAGATGCAGTTTCTGATAAGGTGAAAGACAATACTCCCGCATTTTGTACCGGCGACTTTAATGCTACTCCTGATGCTCCCGAAATAGCTACTACGATTTGTCAAAGTGGTATATTAAAAGATGCATATCGGGAAGCGGCCGTTCAGCATGGAGCTCTCTTTACATTTCCTTCTAAAAAGACCAGAATTGATTTTATTTTTGTGAAGCATGCTACGGTGCTTTCTGCCCGCACTATTGTTAGTTCTTTATCCGATCATTATCCTATGGTGATCGTAGTAGAAATCTAAAATAAAAAATGAAGATTATGAAAAATAAATTTTATCATATAAATACATATTCGGTAATGGGATATTGGACCATTTTATGGATGGCTGTTTTATCTTTCTCATGCTCTGATTTTAATCCGATGGATTCATATAGCCGTATTCCGCCGGATAGGAACACAGATATAGATGACGGAGACGAGGGTGACGGAGCAGGTGGGCTTTTTGAAAAAGGTTATGGAACAGTGAACAAGCCCTATCTCATCATGGATGTGATACAGATTCAGAATATGAGTGAAGCTTTGGTGAAAGGAAAGATGATTTATTTCCAATTGGGAGCTGATATTGATATGAAGTCTGTATCTAATTGGGACCCATTGAACCCAAACGGTGACTATTATATCTATTTTGATGGAAATAACCATATTGTAAAGAATTTCACCTGTACGGACAAAGCGTATGCCAGTTTCTTTGGTATTTTGGCCGGAACTTGTAAGAATGTCGGTTTTTATAATGCTCATATAGAAGCAGCAGCTAATAGTGGTGCAGGGGTTATCGGCGGTTATATCGGAGTGAAGGCCCCAAACGCTGTAGAGAAGACAGGGCAAGTGGAAAATTGTTATGTCTCTGGAAAAGTGAAAGGAAAGTATGCCGGTGGAATAGCTTCCCGTATGGGTAGACCGTATGGAGGACAGATTTGTTACATCAAAAACTGTTATTCCACAGCAGAAGTTATATCTACAGGAGATGAATGTGGAGGTATTGTAGGTTCTATGTATGAAAACAGCGAAGTGTCGTATTGCTATTCTACAGGTGTATTAATTGGAGCCAATTCAGTGGGAGGTATTGCTGCACTTCCTTCCGAAGGAGCTAAAATTACTTCCTGTGTTGCCTGGAACTGGAAAATAACAGGACCAGCTGCCAGATCAGGACGTATCAGTGGAGTTTTGTCTCAAGGTGAAAGTGGACATCAGGCGGATCCTGTCGCATCTGAATGTTATGCATGGGAGGATATGATTTGTACAGGATTTGCTCCGGAGGATAATGCAGGCTCCGTTTCTACTGGAAAATATGATGGAATGGGCGAGAGTGCTCTGACTTTACAGAATAGTATTGCCAATTGGGGGACTCCATGGCATGATGTTGGGAATATAGATATGGGATTCCCTATTTTAGAGTGGCAATTGGATAGAGGAGATTACGCTAGTTATGGAGGACATGACAACGAACCGGAAGGAGATTTTGCCAATGGGAATGGAACTCAAAATAATCCTTATGTGATTGCTAATGCTACCCATATTCAGAATATGAGCAAAGCCCTCATTGAAAAACAAACGACTTATTTTGTCTTGAGTGCAGATATTGATATGCAAGGGATCAAGTGGACGCCTCTGAATGATGCTAATGGTTATCATAAATGGATTGATTTTGACGGACGCAATCATGTAATTAAAAACCTTACTTGTGAGTCAGGCACGTATAGAAGTTTCTTCGGGGTATTGTGTGGAGAATGTAGAAATGTGGGATTTGTGGATGCAAATATTTCATCTCCGAATACTGGTATTGGCATCATAGCTGGTTATGTAGGATTGGCTGCCGGTGCAGAGAATTATACGGGTAAGATAACTAATTGCTATACTACTGGAGTACTGAAGGGGTCGGGAGCAGCAGGTGGAATTGGCGGTGTACTTGGTGGTTCGGGATATATCAAAAATTGCTATTCCAGTGCTACTGTTATCGATCAGATTACTAACAATACAGGCAAAGCTGGTGGAATCATCGGAAGGGTGAATGGCAATGCCAGTGGAAGCGGTATTGAGAATTGCTATACTAGTGGTGAGATCAGTACCATAGGTGGAGGAAATGTAGGAAGCATAGTGGGCAAAATAGATAATGGTAAACTAACAGTTAAGAATTGTGTTGCCTGGAATACGATGTTGACCAGTACCGATAAAACAAAAGTAGGACGTATAGTCGGAGGTACTGCCAATGCTATTTATGAAAACTGCTATGCTTATGATGGTATAATTCTGAAAGCAGGAGAAACTACATTTACCGTTTCAGATGAGACATCACCGTCCGGTAGTAGTTTCCAGGGAGTAGCTAAATCTGCTAACGAACTGAAAAATACTGTCATAAGCTGGGATTCTTCTCTTTGGAAAGAAGGAAGCAACGGCTATCCGGTATTTAAATGGAGTAAATAAATTGATATTTAATGATTTGTAATATGAAGTATTCTATAAATAAGAAATATTATTTTCTACTTTTGATTTTACTTTTTGCCGGATGTCTTCCGGCAAAATCTTCCAACTTGGACAAAACGAAGCCAGAAGATATTATTCGCCTTGCATCTTATAACATCCGTACCAAAGGAGACAAGGGGGATAAGGCTTGGGAAGTCCGTCTGAACGCATTGGTGGATGTTGTACGACGGAATAAATTCGATATGTTTGCCATACAGGAAGGACGTACCTCTCAATTAAAGGATATGATGATTCTGAACGAATATTCTTATATCGGTCGTGATCGTGACGGGGATAATAAAGGAGAACATTGTGCTATTTATTATAAAAAAGATCGCTTTAAGGTGTTGAAACATGGTGATTTCTGGTATTCGGAAACTCCGGATATACCTTCTTATGGTTGGGGAGCACGTTGTCGTCGGATTTGTACTTGGGGATATTTTAAAGATCTCCGGTCTGGGAAGAAATTCTATGTATTTAATTCACATACGGATCATGAAGCAACAGAAGCAAGGCGACAATCTTCGTTCATGTTGTTGGAACAGGTAAAGAAGATCGCTAAAGGTAAACCGACCTTTTGCACCGGTGATTTTAATGCTACTCCGGACGAAGAACCGATACAACTTCTCCTGAGAGATAATTTATTGCTAGATTCATATGAATGTACTCTGACACCTCCCAAAGGACCGTCAGGTAGTTTTTATGCCTATGACAAAACAGGAAAAACAGCTAAGCGCATAGATTTTATTTTTGTGACTCCAAAAATAAAAATACTTTCTTATCACACCATTGATGATGATATAAAGTATAATAAGTACTCTTCAGATCATTTTCCTGTAATGGTGGAAGCGCTACTGAAATGAGAAAAGGAATAAACTTTGAATAGTTATAAAAAACAAGTTGTAAAGGTCGTTCATTATTATAAGTGTATAGATATATTTGTATATATCGCATTGATGTTGTTTCGGCCTTTACACTGTTTTGATCATATCAATATTGAGAAACCAAACATTCGGACAATTCCTTTTATAGTCAGTCTAATCAGCAGCGTGGTACGGATGTGTAAACCAGAAGCAGGAGCCTACTCCTTCGGTCGAATCCACGCCAATTTCTCCTCCCATTTGGGAAACAATGCTTTTGCAGATAGAAAGTCCGAGTCCTGTACCCTGAACAAAAGTATTCAGCTTCACAAAACGTTCAAATACGCTCTTTTGCTTTTCTTCCGGTATTCCCATTCCGGTGTCGCGCACATAGAATTTTATTTTCTGATGGGATACTTGTTCATATCCCAGGGTGATACTACCTTGCCGGGTGAACTTTAATGCGTTATTTATAAAGTTACTGATCACTTGAGTGAATCTGTTTTTATCCGTATAGATATAACATTCAGGGAATGGTTCCTCCAAAATCAGTTCAACACCTTTACCTACTTTCATGCCCATTGATTTGATAATTTCAGAACAAGTCTCATTAACATCTACATTGGTGTATACAAAATTGAATGTTCCCGCTTCGATTTTCGAAAGATCGAGAATGTCCGAGATCAGTTGCAAAAGAAGTTCATTATTCTCTTGCACAATCTTAATGTATTCCTGCCGTTCGCTTCTGCTATCCGTTTCTGCCAGAAGACTGGAAAAGCCGACAATAGCATTGAGAGGAGTACGGATCTCATGACTCATGTTAGCCAGGAAAGCCGACTTCAGACGATCCAGTTCTTCCGCTTTATCACGGGCAATAATCAATTTCTGTTCAGTCTCTTTCAATGGCGTGATGTCATAATTGATACACAACATCTCAATAATGCCGTCTTGCGGACGATAATCTCTGACCATAACATTAATGCTGGTCCATGTATATTTACCATTCTCCCTGCATACACGAACTTCTTTACGCAAACTGGTTGCTTTTCCCTCTTTCACTTCGCGTACAAAGTTTTTCAGAACAGCTTGATCTTCAGGAACCACATGTGCATATACTCCGATAACCTGTGGCATGGGAATACCTTCTTTCTCTCCCAAATTTCTGTACCATGTATCTTGGGCATACCCGTCTCTTGTCAATACATTGAAATGAGCAAATCCTACCTTGGCGTAATCACCGATTAGAAGAAACAGATTCTCAAACTCCTGTATCTTGGTATATGCATTGGCTGTTTCCGTCGTATCTATATTGATAAATAAATGGTTGATAAACTGATTTTGAGAATCATAGAGAGAGGTCACTTTTGTAGTAAGATTGATAATCCCTTTCTTATGAGTGTCTATATACCGGTTTATTTTTGAGAAATCATAATTGATGGAAAAATCTACATTTTCCTTTGCTTTCAACTTTTCTTTTATCTCTAAAGGAATATTCGGATTGTCGAACATGTTGATTCCCAAAGCTTTGCTTTTATCTGATAAACCGAATATTTCAAGTTCTTTATCATTAATGTCTACCAAATAACCATCTTCGTCATAAAGTTCGACACCTGCCGGAAGATTCTTGTAGATGTTTCTCATGATCTTTTCACTGTTGTCCAAAGCAAGACGATCTTCTTTGGCCTGTAACTCGGATTTTCGTAATTCAATGCAAATACTGATGATGTTAGCCAAAGAAGAAAACCACTGAAGATCGACATTACTCCAACTACGGCATACGCTGACCATGTCAACACCCATATATCCCCACACTTCATCTTTCGCTATGAGGGGAACAGCCATCAGTGATTTAATATTCTGGGCTTCTAAAAGATTACGGTATTCCTGCGCCTCTGAAGGCATTTCATCCAATGTATTCAAGATGATAGATTTTCTGTCCGTGATCTGGCGGTTCCACCAGAAAGAGTCATCCCAAAGTATATTTTGTAGATTATCCCGTTCTTCGGACACTCCTTCAGCCGTTGCTTCATACATACAATTCTGTACCTGTTTCTTTCTATCTATTTCGACGATATAAGTACGGTCTCCTTTGAATTGTTTGAGTATGTCTCCTAATATCCGGTTAATGACTTGTGGTATATCATCGCATTGTAAGAAAGCAAGCAATGAATAAGAAATGCTGTTTTGTTGATAGAGCAGACTGTTTACCTGAAGAAAATTAATGTTATCATTTGAACGCTCAATAGGCCTATCTATACATTGAAGGTAACCGATCATATTTTTATATCCCTCTTTATCGGGTTTCTGAATCTTAATTCTAGAATACACCCAGATTTCCCCGTCTTTTGCCCGAACTGGGAACATTTGTTCGTATGTCTCCAGATTAGAGAGAGACATGTATTCGTTTTTAAGACGCGATCGGTGGTCTTCACGTATTCTTTGATGGAATTCGGTGAAACTGATATGGTTACTTTCAAGGCCGAGTAAGTCAACAATAAAGTCAGAGCAGATATATTCTTTATTCTTCAAATCTGACTCCCACCATCCCATTTTGGCCATCTGTGCTATCTGAACGTATTTTTCATAGTCATAATTTGTTTGTTCTTTCATATTGTTTGCTCTTGTTTTCTGTTTTATATTATAAGACGCTAGCCGACAAAGATAAGCATAACTTTTAAATAATGAGGCGTTTGCATATCACAGCAGGATGAAAGTGGAAATTTGGTGCTGAAAAGTGGAAAAAGAGACGAATGAGTACAAACAGGGGATTATTTCGTCTTTCTCTTAGTGAAGAAGTGAATTATATAATCTATAATATATATCAGAAGAATGAAAAATACCAGATTATTCATGTTTGCGGCATGCACACTTTTTTTAGCAGCGTGTGGCAGGCAAACCGTGAAGATTATGACTCCGCCGGATGCGTCAAATCGTGTTCTGTTTGGTGCGGAGCAGTTACAGACTACCTTGGATAAAGCCGGTTATCAGGTAATAATGCAACAGGGAGACACTACATTCTCCGATACTGAAATCAAAACGATTCTGTTGACGGAAGTAAATGACACGACACTCAAGAAAGAAGGTTTTCATATTTCGACGACGGGCAATCTGACCAGAGTGTCCGGCAAGGATGGAAGTGGTGTCATTTACGGATGCCGTGAACTGATCGACCGTGTGAATGATTCGGATGGTAAATTGAACTTCCCGGAGGAACTGAAAGACGGTCCTGAAATGGTATTGCGTGGTGCATGTGTAGGATTACAGAAGATGACCTACCTGCCGGGACATGGTGTGTACGAATATCCGTATACGCCGGAAAGTTTCCCTTGGTTTTATGATAAAGAACAGTGGATTAAATACTTGGATATGCTGGTTGCCAACCGCATGAATTCACTGTACCTTTGGAATGGCCATCCGTTTGCGTCATTGGTGAAACTGGAAGATTATCCGTTTGCACTGGAAGTAGATGAAGAAACATTCAAAATGAATGAAGAAATGTTCTCTTTCCTCACAGAAGAAGCAGACAAGCGCGGTATCTTTGTAATACAGATGTTTTATAATATCATTCTTTCCAAACCGTTTGCAGAACATTACGGTTTGAAAACTCAGGACCGTAACCGTCCTATAACTCCTCTGATTGCCGATTATACACGTAAGAGTATTGCCGCTTTCATTGAGAAGTATCCCAATGTAGGATTACTTGTTTGTCTGGGTGAAGCGATGTGTACAGTGGAGGACGATGTGGAATGGTTTACAAAAACAATTATTCCCGGAGTGAAAGACGGATTACAGGCATTGGGACGTACGGATGAACCGCCTCTTTTGTTGCGTGCGCACGACACGGACTGCAAACTGGTGATGGACGCTGCCTTGCCACTCTATAAGAATCTTTATACGATGCATAAGTATAATGGTGAATCGTTGACTACATACGAACCTCGTGGTCCTTGGTCGAAAATTCATACGGATTTGAGTTCGTTGGGTTCCATTCATATCAGTAACGTACATATCCTGGCAAATTTGGAACCGTTCCGCTGGGGTTCTCCGGATTTCGTTCAGAAGGCGGTAACTGCCATGCACAATATACATGGTGCCAATGCGTTGCACCTTTATCCACAGGCTTCATATTGGGACTGGCCTTATACGGCTGACAAATTACCAAACAATGAACGTGAATTCCAGTTGGATCGTGATTGGATCTGGTATCAGACTTGGGGACGCTATGCGTGGAACTGCCATCGCGACCGTACAGACGAAATGGGTTACTGGAACCATCAGTTAGGCAAATTCTATGGAACCTCTGACGAAAATGCAAGCAATATCCGTGTAGCATACGAAGAAAGCGGAGAGATTGCTCCGAAGTTGTTACGTCGTTTCGGTATCACAGAAGGAAATCGCCAAACGTTATTACTGGGTATGTTTATGAGCCAGCTTGTCAATCCATACAAATATACGATCTATCCGGGATTCTATGAAAGCTGCGGACCGGAAGGGGAGAAGCTGATAGAGTATGTAGAGAAAGAATGGAAAAAGCAACCTCATGTAGGTGAAATGCCTTTGGATATTGTTGCTCAAGCAATAGAACATGGAGATAAAGCGGTAGCGGCTATTGATAAAGCAGCAGGTTCCGTCTCTTCAAATAAGGATGAATTTGCACGTTTGCAGAATGATATGCATTGCTATCGTGAGTTTGCGTATGCGTTCAACCTGAAAGTGAAAGCTGCCAAACTGGTATTGGATTATCAATGGGGAAAAGAGATTAAGAATCTTGAAGAAGCTATTCCTTTGATGGAACAAAGCCTGGAACACTATCGCAAATTGGTGGAGCTGACGGACGAACATTACTTGTACGCCAACAGTATGCAGACTGCCCAACGTCGTATTCCTATCGGTGGAGATGATGGAAAAAATAAGACTTGGAAAGAATTGTTGGTACACTATGAAAAGGAATTGGAGAATTTCAAAGCCAACCTCGCTTTGTTGAAAGAAAAACAGAATGGAAATGCAGTGACTGAAACTGTCGAGATTGCTGCCTGGACTCCTGCAAACGTGAAACTGATCTCTAATTATCCGACAGTGAAAGTGGATGAGGGGACTTCTTTATTTGTGGATGTTCCAGGCAAGATAGAAGCAGTAGCTCCGGAATTGAAAGGAATGAAGGCATTCCGCTTTAATGGAAATGAGCAGAGAGAGAAAGGTACAAGCATCACTTTCGAAACGGATGCTCCGGTGAAATTGTTAGTCGCTTATTTCAAAGACGACCAGAAAAAATATGCAAAAGCTCCGAAACTGGAAATCGATGCGTCAGCCAATGATTACGGTCAGGCGGAACCCGTGTTGACGAATGCTGTCCGTATCAATGGAATGCCTTTGGCAAATGTGCATGCATATAGTTTTCCGGCTGGAAAGCATACGTTGATGTTACCCAAAGGTTATCTGCAAGTGCTAGGATTCACGGCTGCGGAAACGAAAGTTCGTAATGCCGGGCTTGCCGGGGATGAAGAGACAATGGATTGGTTGTTTTACTAATCTCATTAGAAATCCGGTGTGTAACTGTTTGTTTCATTTCTTAAGACAGACAGTGATACACCGGATCATTAATTTAATGATTATAGATGAAAAGTATCATGAAGAAGTTATTGTTGGCAGTTTTTAGTATAACTACCACTTTCTCTCTATATGCGCAACGGGAAGTTCCGCAGCAACGAATGGAGCAGATTTACGAGGAAGTAAAGACACCATACAAATACGGGCTTGCAGTTGTCCCGGCAGACAATTATCATAAGATTGATTGTCCTACCGTTTTTCGCCAGGGGAACAAGTGGCTGATGACTTATGTGGTTTACAACGGTAAAGGTGGAACCGATGGTCGTGGTTACGAAACGTGGATAGCAGAAAGTGACAATCTACTCGAATGGCGCACTTTGGGACGGGTTCTTTCTTATCGGGACGGAAAATGGGACTGCAATCAGCGTGGCGGATTTCCTGCATTACCGGATATGGAATGGGGTGGAAGCTATGAGCTTCAGACTTATAAAGGTCGCCATTGGATGACTTATATCGGTGGTGAAGGAACGGGCTACGAAGCTGTAAAAGCCCCGCTTTATGTCGGACTGGCATGGACGAAAGAAGATATTTCTACGGCACATGAATGGGAATCTCTGGACAAACCGATTTTGAGCATCCATGATAAAGATGCCCAATGGTGGGAAAAACTGACTCAATATAAGAGTACTGTTTATTGGGATAAAGATAAAACATTGGGAGCTCCGTTTGTGATGTATTACAACGCGGGCGGCCGTCATCCGGAAACGGATTTAAAAGGCGAACGTGTCGGCATTGCGCTTTCCAAAGATATGAAGACATGGAAACGCTACTCCGGAAATCCGGTCTTTGCGCATGAAGCTGATGGAACCATTACAGGAGATGCGCATATCCAAAAGATGGGAGATGTATATGTGATGTTCTACTTCTCGGCTTTTGAACCTTCGCGCAAATATAAAGCATTCAATACATTTGCTGCCAGTTATGATTTGGTGAACTGGACCGATTGGAAAGGAGCCGACTTGATTATCCCTTCCAAGAACTACGATGAACTGTTTGCTCATAAGAGCTATGTGGTAAAACATGATGGAGTGGTTTATCATTTCTATTGTGCGGTAAACAACGCAGAGCAACGTGGCATTGCCATAGCTACCAGTAAGCCGATGGGACGTTCGGCTGTCCGTTTCCCGACTCCGGAGAGTAAGAATCGCCGGCAGATCACGACATTGAATGAGGGTTGGAAAACCTGGATTACAGAGGCAACTCATTTGAAAGGTCATTTTATGATGCCTGCAAAAACGGTGAATATTCCTCATAATTGGGACGATTATTATGGATACCGCCAGTTGACACATGGAAACATGCATGGAACGGCTATGTATGTGAAAGATTTCACAGCGGATGTAAAATCCGGGAAACGGTATTTCCTTCGTTTTGATGGAGTGGGTACATATGCCACCATTACAGTGAATGGAAAGGACTTCGGTCGTCATCCCATAGGGCGCACTACGTTGACTTTGGATGTCACAGATGAATTAAAACAGGGAGTAAATCGCCTGGAAGTGAAAGCAGAGCATCCTGAAATGATTGCCGATATGCCTTGGGTATGTGGAGGATGTTCGTCGGAATGGGGATTCAGTGAGGGGTCCCAGCCGTTAGGTATCTTCCGTCCTGTGGTATTGGAAGTAACAGATGAGATTCGCATAGAACCTTTTGGTGTACATATTTGGAATGATGAAAAGGCCGCTAACGTATTTGTTGAAACAGAGGTTAAGAATTATAGTAAAACAACAGAAACGGTAGAGTTGGTCAATAAACTAAGCAATGCTGATGGAAAACAAGTTTTCCGTTTGGTTGAGAAAGTTACTTTAGCTCCGGGAGAAATGAAAGTTATCCGCCAACAGGCTCCTGTTGAGAATCCTGTCTTGTGGAATACGGAAAATCCATATCTCTATAAATTAGCCAGCATGATTAAGCGTGATACGAAGACGACAGATGAAATTTCGACACCCTTCGGTATTCGTACCATTAGCTGGCCGGTAAAACGAAACGATGGAGACGGACGTTTTTACCTGAATGGAAAGCCGGTATTTATCAATGGAGTATGCGAGTATGAACATCAGTTCGGACAAAGTCATGCGTTCAGCAATGAACAGGTCGCTGCAAGGGTAAAACAGATACGCGCAGCCGGTTTCAATGCATTCCGGGATGCCCATCAGCCCCATCATCTCGATTATCAGAAGTATTGGGATGAAGAGGGAATCTTGTTTTGGACACAGTTTTCTGCCCACGTGTGGTATGACACTCCGGAGTTTCGTGAGAACTTTAAAAAATTGCTTCGTCAATGGGTGAAAGAACGTCGTAATTCTCCGTCAGTGGTGATGTGGGGATTGCAGAATGAAAGCACTTTGCCTCGTGAGTTCGCACAGGAGTGCAGTGATCTTATCCGGGAGATGGACCCGACTGCCAAGACAATGCGTGTCATAACAACCTGTAATGGCGGTGAAGGTACAGACTGGAATGTGATTCAAAATTGGAGTGGTACGTATGGAGGAGATGTGACAAAATATGGTCGTGAGCTCTCTCAAGCGAACCAATTATTGAATGGGGAATATGGAGCGTGGAGAAGTATCGACCTGCATACGGAACCGGGAGATTTCCAGGTGAACGGAGTGTGGAGTGAAGACCGTATGTGTCAGCTGATGGAAACTAAAATCCGTTTGGCAGAACAGGCTAAAGATAGTGTTTGCGGACAATTCCAGTGGATATACAGCAGTCATGATAATCCCGGACGTCGCCAGCCGGATGAAGCGTATCGCAAAATAGATAAAGTAGGTCCGTTCAATTATAAAGGATTGGTTACTCCGTGGGAAGAACCGTTGGACGTATATTATATGTATCGTGCCAACTATGTTCCGGCTGCGAAAGACCCGATGGTTTACCTGGTATCACATACATGGACCGACCGTTTTGAAAAAGGACGTCGCCGTGCCACCATCGAGGCTTACAGCAATTGTGATTCTGTATTGCTATACAACGATCTGACAAATGAAAAGACAACCTTCCTCGGACGTAAAAAGAACAACGGAACAGGCACTCATTTTATGTGGGAAAACCGGGATATTCGTTATAACATACTTCGTGCTGTAGGGTATTACAAAGGTAAGCCGGTAGCAGAAGACCTGATAGTATTCAATGGTTTGGAACAAGCCCCTAACTTCGAACTTCTTTATCAGGATGATAAAAAGATATTGAAAGGAGAGGCAGGATATAATTATCTGTATCGTCTCAACTGTGGAGGGGATGATTATACAGATAGTTTCGGACAGTTGTGGTTGCAGGACAATACGAATTATTCCCGCTCATGGGCGGAGAATTTTAAGGATCTGAATCCTTATCTTGCCAGTCAACGTACCACCAATGATCCGATTCGTGGCACCCGTGACTGGACGGTATTCCAACATTTCCGCTTCGGACGTCATCAGTTGGAATATCGTTTCCCTGTGGCAGACGGAACATATCGTATTGAACTGTATTTCACAGAACCTTGGCATGGTACGGGCGGAAGTGCTTCTACCGACTGTGAAGGGCTGCGTATATTCGATGTTGCTGTGAATGATTCTGTTGTATTAGACGACTTGGACATTTGGGCTGAAAGCGGTCATGACGGAGTTTGTAAGAAAATAGTATATGCCACAGTGAAGGGTGGAATGTTGAAAATTCATTTTCCGGAAGTGAAAGCAGGACAAGCCTTGATTTCGGGCATTGCTATTGCCAGCACAGATCAGAAACTGAAACCGACGATATTCCCTGCGTCCGGCTGGAGTTGGGAAAAGGCGGATAAAGAAGTGATGGAAAAGACTCCGAAAGAGTTGCTTCCGGAAGACAAGAATGCCCGTATCAGTATATCATACGAAGCGGAAACAGCTGTGCTGAAAGGCAAATTCCAAAAGAAAGAACATCGCAAACAGATGGGAGTGTTTTTTGGTAAAGGAAAAGGCAACAGCATTGAATGGAATGTTTCTACCGGATTGGCACAAGTGTACGCGCTTCGTTTTAAATATATGAACACTACCGGAAAACCAATACCTGTTTTGATGAAATTCATTGATTCAAAGGGAGTAATATTGAAAGAGGATGTATTGAACTTCCCGGAGACACCGGATAAATGGAAGATGATGAGCACCACTACCGGAACCTTTATCAATGCCGGACATTATAAAGTATTACTTTCTGCAGAAAATATGGACGGAATTGCTTTTGACGCATTGGATATTCAATAAATAAAAACGGGACATTGAAGAGTTATACATACTTCCAAGTGTCCCGTTTTTATTTATTTAAAAAGTTTTATCCCATTTATTTGCCAGTCGTTTTTGGCTGTTCCTTCCGTGAAATTGAATAATTTTGTATTGAGAGGTAATGGCTTGAAAGTTAGGGAAAATTCGGCTTCTCCACTTTCAGGTAGAAAGAAATGCTCACCGGGGGTAATGCCGTCAGCTTTTTGTAATGTATATGATACACCTTGCTCGTCTACTAATTTGGCATTTGCACTTACTTGTATCCAGTAGTGGGGTATATGATATGCATAGAAGTGAACGATAGTGGCTGTATCAGTCAATTCAATCTGCTTCACTTCAAGAATATCAGTATTGGTCGATTCAAAACTTGGATAATTAACAACTTTTCTATTCGTGTTTTGGGTAATACTCATCTCGCGTTTGGGCACATCCAAATATCTACGCATCTTTAATTTCGGGCAAAGCCATGATACAGGGACCACAACTGCTACTCCAGAAATCAAGTAACATATATTTCCCTTTGAAATCAGCCAAATGATGAATTTTTCCATCTAAATCAAAAAGATCGGCATCTGCCATATCATCTCCTTCCTTCACCGTTTTAGGAGGAAAGAGATTAACCCTGATTTCTTGTCCTTCAATGGAAGCTTTCTGCTCTTCGTTTAGTCTGTCATACAAAGCCAGTATTTCTCCCTTATTGGTAAACCTTGAATTGTATACTCGTGTTGTGCTTGTGAAACAAGGCTACTTAATAAAAAAAGGCTGCTAAATAGTAGTTTTTTCATCATAATAATATTAGAAGTAATTATATGCCACAAGGTAAAGCTTTTCTTCATAGAGTGTTATTCCTTCTATTGTTCTTTAATATTTATGTAAAAGAAAGGGGTACAAAATGCCCCTTCGTCCGTCTACTTAATATGAAGAAAAAAGAACGAATGAAAATATATACTTTACTGCTTGGCGTATTGTTTGTAAGTCCTATACCGGCACAAACAATGCATGATTGGGAGAATCATCATGTCCTTCAGATCAACCGTGAACCGGCAAGAGCCGCTTTTACCCCTTTCTCTGTACAGAAAGGAGACTGCTCAATCTCTTTAGACGGAACCTGGAAATTTCGTTGGACTCCCGTTCCCAATGAAAGAGTATTGAATTTTTATCAGATCAATTTTGATGATAAAGATTGGACGGATTTTCCTGTTCCCGCCAACTGGGAAGTGAACGGATATGGCACGCCTATCTATGTTTCAGCAGGTTATCCGTTCAAAATAGATCCCCCACGAGTGATGGGAGAACCGAAAACTGACTATACCACGTATAAAGAACGAAACCCGGTAGGGCAATATCGTCGTACCTTTGTTTTGCCAGCCGGATGGGAAGCAAACGGACAGACTTTTCTACGCTTTGAAGGTGTGATGAGTGCGTTTTATGTTTGGCTCAACGGTGAGCGGGTAGGGTATAGCCAAGGCAGTATGGAACCGAGTGAATTTAATGTCACGAAGTATCTGAAATCCGGAGAAAATCAGATTTCACTGGAAGTCTACCGGTATAGTGACGGTTCTTATCTGGAAGATCAGGACTTCTGGCGTTTTGGTGGTATTCATCGTAGTATTCATCTGATACATACACCGGATATTCATGTCCGTGATTATGCAGTACGCACTCTTCCTGCATCTGCTAGTGATTATAAAGACTTTATTTTGCAGATTGATCCACAATTCAGTGTATATAGAGGGATGACCGGAAAAGGGTATATCTTACAGGGAATACTGAAGAATGCTTCAGGCAAAGAAGTTGCCACATTGAAAGGCGATGTGGAAGATATTCTTGATTTGGAACATAAAGCAAGCCGGATGAATGAATGGTATCCGCAGCGTGGTCCGCGTAAAATGGGACGTTTGTCAGCCATTATAAAATCGCCGGAAAGATGGACGGCAGAAACACCCTATCTTTATAAATTACACTTAACTCTCCAAAATGAAGAAGGAAAAGTCGTAGAACAGATAGAACAGGCCGTAGGCTTCCGCTCTGTAGAAATCAAAAAAGGACAACTGTTAGTGAATGGTAATCCGGTTCGTTTTCGTGGAGTGAACCGCCACGAGCATGATCCACGGACGGCACGTGTCATGAGTGAAGAACGAATGCTTCAGGATATTCTTTTAATGAAGCAGGCAAATATAAATGCGGTACGCACCAGCCATTACCCCAATGTCAGCCGTTGGTACGAGCTATGTGACAGCTTGGGATTGTACGTGATGGACGAAGCGGATATAGAAGAACACGGATTACGTGGAACACTCGCAAGTACCCCCGACTGGCATGCGGCATTTATGGACCGTGCGGTCCGTATGGCGGAACGTGATAAGAATTATCCATGTATTGTAATGTGGAGTATGGGAAACGAAAGCGGTTATGGACCGAACTTCGCTGCTATTTCGGCATGGCTGCATGATTTCGATCCCACTCGCCCTGTACACTATGAGGGGGCGCAGGGAGTGGACGCAAATCCTGACCCGAAGACGGTCGATGTTATCAGCCGCTTTTATACCCGGGTGAAACAGGAATACTTAAATCCCGGCATTGCAGAGGGAGAAGACAAGGAACGTGCTGAAAATGCACGCTGGGAACGGTTGCTGGAGATTGCGGAGCGTACCAATGACGACCGGCCGGTAATGACGAGTGAATATGCGCATTCCATGGGGAATGCATTAGGAAATTTCAAGGAATATTGGGATGAAATATATAGCAATCCCCGTATGCTGGGTGGCTTTATATGGGATTGGGTAGATCAGGGAATCTACAAGACATTACCCGATGGCCGTACCATGGTGGCTTACGGCGGTGACTTTGGCGATAAGCCGAATTTAAAAGCTTTCTGCTTTAATGGATTACTGATGAGTGACCGTGAAACTACGCCTAAATATTGGGAGGTAAAAAAAGTATATGCACCGGTTGAGCTGAAAATGGAAAAAGGAAAGCTGAAAGTGACGAACCGGAATCATCACATCGACTTGTCTTCCTATCGTTGTCTATGGACTGTATCCATAGATGGAAAACAGAAGGAACAGGGAGAAATTACATTGCCGGAAATAGCTCCAGGAGAAAGTAAAACAATCGATTTGCCTACTTTCCGTTCATTGAAAAGTAGCAGTTCTTTGAGTAACAAGACAAAGAAAGACCGGATAAAAACTCTTTCCGATTGCCAACTGAAAGTAAGCATTGTTTTGAAATCGGATGCTCTTTGGGCAAAGGCAGGACATGAAGTGACCTGGGAACAATTCTGCTTGCAGAAGGGAGATTTAGCCTCTGCTGATCTGATTAATAAAGGAGCGCTTCAGGTGAAAGAGGATGATAAATCTTTATCGATTAGTGGGCGCGGTTTTTCTGTTCAGTGGGAAAAGAAAGTGAACGGAAGTATGACTTCCCTTATATATAAGGACAAAGAAATATTGGCTCACTCCGATGATTTTCCGGTTCAGCCCGTCACTCAGGTTTTCCGTGCTCCGACAGATAATGACAAGAGCTTCGGAAACTGGTTGGCTAAAGACTGGAAATTGCATGGAATGGATCATCCGCAGATAAATTTGGAATCTTTCCACTATGAAGAACGTGCAGACGGGGCGGTCATTGTCCGGATTCAAACAAGTAATTTATATAAAGAAGGAAAAGTGGTGACGACTTCTGTCTATACGGTCTTTTCAGATGGAACGATTGATCTGAAAACTACTTTCTTGCCACAAGGAGTTCTTCCTGAAATTCCCCGTTTAGGAATCGCATTCTGCCTGGCGCCTGCTTATAATACATTTACCTGGTATGGCAGAGGACCGCAGGATAACTATCCTGACCGCAAAACATCTGCTATGATGGGGCTTTGGAAAGGAAGCGTTGCAGAACAATACGTACATTATCCACGTCCGCAGGACAGTGGAAACAAAGAGGAAGTGCATTATCTTACCCTGACCGACAAACAGAATAAAGGTATTCGTGTTGACGCAGTAGAAAACGCATTTTCTGCATCTGCCCTGCATTACACTGTACAGGACATCTATGAAGAAACTCACGATTGTAATTTAAAACCACGTGCGGAAGTCATTCTTAATATGGATGCTGCTGTACTTGGATTAGGAAACAGTAGTTGCGGACCGGGTGTATTGAAGAAATATGCCATAGAGAAAAAAGAACAGACTCTGCATCTCCGCATCAGTAGTAAACAATGATAGCAATAAATAACTAACACAATTATAAAAGTAACAATGAAAAAAGTAACCACTTTATTATCGACCTTAGCGTTGGCAACTACCCTAGCTGCTCAAAACCTTCCACAAACGGAAAGGCAATACCTCTCCGGTCACGGATGCGACGATATGGTTGAATGGGACTTCTTTTGTACCGACGGACGCAATTCCGGCAAATGGATGAAAATCGGTGTACCTTCCTGTTGGGAATTGCAAGGCTTCGGCACTTATCAGTATGGGATCACTTTCTATGGAAAGCCATTTCCTGAAGGCGTTGCCGATGAAAAAGGTATGTATAAGTACGAATTTGAAGTTCCGGAAAAGTTTCGCGGCAAACAGGTCAATCTTGTATTCGAAGCTTCAATGACAGATACGGAAGTAAAAGTGAACGGACGCAAAGTTGGTTCCAAACATCAGGGAGCCTTCTATCGTTTTTCATACAACGTCACGGATTTCCTGAAATATGGCAAGAAAAATTTACTGGAAGTCACTGTTGCCAAAGAAAGTGAAAATGCCAGTGTGAACCTTGCCGAACGTCGTGCTGATTATTGGAATTTTGGCGGTATCTTCCGTCCGGTATTCCTGGAGGTGAAACCAGCCGTAAACCTGCGGCACATTGCCATTGACGCAAAGATGGATGGAACTTTCCGTGCCAACTGCTACACAAATATCTCTAATGACGGAATGAGCATCCGTACACAGATTTTAGATAAAAAAGGGAAAAAGATAACGGAAACCACCGTACCCGTAAAAGCAGGAGGCGACTGGACTTCCCTGCAACTGAATGTATCTAACCCCGCATTATGGACAGCGGAAACTCCGAATCTTTATAAAGCGCAATTCTCTCTATTGGATAAGACCGGTAAGGTTTTGCATAGTGAAACAGAAAATTTTGGTTTCCGTACGATTGAAGTACGCGAAAGCGACGGACTTTATATAAACGGAGTACGTATCAATGTACGTGGTGTCAATCGCCATAGTTTCCGTCCTGAAAGTGGACGTACGTTGAGTAAAAAGAAGAATATCGAAGACGTTCTTTTGATGAAAAGCATGAATATGAATTCTGTCCGTTTGAGCCACTATCCGGCTGACCCGGAATTTTTGGAAGCCTGTGATTCTCTTGGACTTTATGTGATGGATGAATTGGGAGGCTGGCATGGCAAGTATGATACTCCCACCGGAGTACGTCTGATTGAAGGTATGATAGAACGTGACGTGAATCACCCGTCTATTATTTGGTGGAGTAATGGTAATGAAAAAGGATGGAATACCGAACTGGATGGAGAGTTTCATAAATACGATCCGCAGAAACGTCCGGTTATTCACCCACAAGGTAATTTCTCCGGTTTTGAAACAATGCATTACCGCTCTTACGGAGAAAGCCAGAACTACATGCGCTTACCGGAAATCTTTATGCCTACAGAATTCTTACATGGTTTGTACGATGGCGGCCATGGTGCCGGATTATATGATTATTGGGAAATGATGCGCAAGCATCCCCGTTGTATCGGTGGCTTCCTTTGGGTATTGGCAGACGAAGGTGTGAAGCGTGTAGATATGGACGGATTCATTGATAACCAAGGAAATTTTGGAGCAGACGGTATTGTAGGACCACATCATGAAAAGGAGGGTAGCTACTACACTATCAAGCAGTTATGGAGTCCGGTACAGATAATGAATACTTCTATCGACAAGCAATTTGATGGCAAATTCTCTGTAGAAAACCGTTATGATTATCTGAATCTGAATACTTGCCGTTTCCTTTGGAAGCAAGTAAAATTCCCGCTGGCAACAGATGCTTCCAATGCTGCTGCTCAAGTGTTGAAAGAGGGTGAAGTGCAAGGCAGTGACGTGGCTGCTCACTCGGCAGGCATTTTGGATATAAAAACAAATATTCTCCCCAATGCAGACGCCCTTTTCCTGACAGCAATCGATCTATACGGTCATGAACTTTGGCGCTGGACTTTCCCGGTCAACAAACTGAATCAGCAGACTGAACAGCTTTCTCCCTTGTCCAGTCGTCCTACTTATACAGAGACAGAAAATGATCTTACTGTGAAAGCGAATAAGCGTACATTCATTTTCTCAAAGAAAGACGGACAACTGAAAGGGGTATCTGTAGATAACCGTAAGATTAACTTCGCCAATGGTCCCCGTTTCATTGGAGCCCGTCGTGCAGACCGCTCATTGGATCAGTTCTATAACCATGATGATGAGAAAGCAAAAGAAAAAGACCGTACATACAGTGAATTCCCTGATGCTGCCGTATTTACGAAACTGGATGTGAAAGAAGACGGAGGTGATCTGGTTGTTACCGCCAATTATAAACTGGGCAATCTGGATAAAGCCCAATGGACAATTAACCCGAGTGGGAAATTGGCTTTGGATTATACCTACAATTTCTCCGGTGTCGTAGACTTGATGGGTATTCGTTTCGACTATCCTGAAGATCAGGTAATCAGCAAACGCTGGCTGGGTGCCGGACCTTACCGTGTATGGCAAAACCGTATTCACGGTACACAATACGATGTATGGGAGAACGACTATAACGATCCTATTCCAGGCGAGACTTTCACATATCCCGAATTCAAAGGATACTTTGGTGATGTTTCCTGGATGAATATCCAAACGAAAGAAGGTACTATCAGTCTGACAAACGAAACTCCCGACGCGTATATCGGAGTATATCAGCCTCGTGATGGCCGCGACCGTTTGCTTTATACCCTTCCCGAAAGCGGAATCTCTGTCCTGAACGTAATTCCTCCGGTACGTAATAAAGTAAACTCCACCGACTTGTGTGGTCCCTCTTCACAACCGAAATGGGTAAATGGTCCACAAACCGGACGAGTCATTTTCCGATTTATGTAAATGAATCATATAAAGGTATCCACATTGCGTTGGATACCTTTTTTATTTAGCCTTCTCACCGATTTTTCAAGGAAAAAGGCTATAAGTGGGGAATAATCATTATTTTTGTTTCGTTTTATACATTCAGATTAATGAATTCTTTCCTATGTACACAATACTAATTATAGAAGATGAACCCCGGGTTGCAAGTTTGCTGATGAACGGACTGGAGGAAAATGGCTATCAGACAATGGTGGCTTATGACGGATTGATGGGGTTACGGCTTTTTCAAACGCATACATTCGATCTGGTTATATCTGACATCGTTCTGCCTAAGATGGACGGATTTGAACTGGCGAAAGAAATTCGCAAAACCAATCCCAATATTCCTATATTGATGTTGACGGCATTAGGATCGACGAACGATAAACTGGACGGTTTCGACGCCGGTGCAGACGATTACATGGTGAAACCTTTTGATTTCAGAGAGTTAAATGCTAGAATCAAAGTGCTGTTGAAACGTGTGGCAGGTAATGCACAGGAATTACCACAGGAACTTGTTTATGCAGATTTACGTATTGATCTTCAACGGAAAGACGTAGAACGGAATGGTATATCCATTAAACTTTCTCCTAAAGAATACAACCTGTTGTTATATATGGTAGAAAATGCTGAAAGAGTATTGAGCAGGGTTGAAATAGCGGAGAAAGTATGGAATACCCATTTTGATACAGGAACGAATTTTATAGATGTATATATCAACTATCTCCGCAAAAAGATAGACCGGGATTTTGAACCGAAACTTATTCATACCAAAGCCGGAATGGGTTTCATACTGACTGATAAATTATGAAGATCAGGACAACGTTGACTCTACAATATGCAGGGCTTACAGCTGCGGTATTTTTCGTGTTTGTAATGGCTGTCTACTATGTAAGTGAACATTCGCGTAGCAATGCTTTCTTTCGTAATCTTCAAAGTGAAGCTATAACCAAAGCACATTTATTCCTTAAAAATCAAGTAGATGCTCAAACCATGCAGTCTATTTACCTGAACAATCAGAAGTTTATTAATGAAGTAGAGGTTGCTGTCTATACAACAGATTTTAAAATATTATATCACGATGCTCTGCAAAATGATATTATCAAGGAAACACCGGAGATGATAAAGCGTATTTTGCAGCGGAAAAACATCAATTTCTACGTGGATGAATATCAGGCAATAGGACTGATATATCCGTTTGAAGGCAAAGACTATGTTGTTACTGCCGCGGCCTACGACGGTTATGGATACGCCAACCGGGATGCCTTAAGAAATATGCTTGTTCTATTATTTATCGGAGGATTGAGTGTATTGGTGGTTGTAGGTTATATCCTGTCGCGAAGCACTTTAAAACCGATACGTAACATAGTGAAAGAAGCGGAGAAAATCACAGCATCACATATTGATAAAAGATTACCCGTAAAAAACAAACAAGATGAACTGGGAGAATTGAGTACAACATTCAATGCTTTGCTGGAACGTCTGGAAAAGTCTTTCAACTCGCAAAAGATGTTTGTCAGTAATGTATCTCATGAATTGCGTACCCCCATGGCAGCCCTTATAGCCGAACTGGATTTAGCTTTATTGAAAGAACGAACCTCTGAGCAATATCAGACAGCTATCGGCAATGCACTGCAAGATTCCCATCGGATTGTTAATCTGATTGACGGATTATTGAACCTGGCAAAAGCCGACTATCAGTCGGAACAAATAACAATGGAAGAAGTCCGTCTGGACGAACTGTTGCTGGATGCCAGAAAACTAGTCTTAAAAGCCCATCCGGATTATCACATCGAATTAGTATTCGAGCAGGAAGCCGAAGAGGATAATGTACTGACAGTTATCGGAAACAGCTATTTGCTGACTACTGCCTTTGTAAATTTGGTGGAGAACAACTGCAAGTATTCTTCGAACCGGACTTCATCAGTCCTGATAGCCTATTGGGAGCAATGGGCCGTCATTCGCTTGTCTGATAACGGGGTAGGCATGTCTGATACGGATAAAGAACACCTGTTCAAACTGTTTTATCGTGGAGAAAACAAAAATATAGCTTCCGGGAATGGTATAGGCATGACCTTGACACAGAAGATTATTCACCTTCACAAAGGTGATCTCACCGTATCTTCCCATAAGAATGAAGGCACTACCTTTGTGGTGAGACTCCCGCATATCTAAGAAATTCTAATCGTTTTCTAATACCACTCTAATCATTCTCTAACAGCTTCTTCGTGAAGTCCTCCTTACTTTTGCATCGAATTAACAAATGCAGTTAGTAACTTAAAAAATTAGAGATTATGGTATGGAAGAAAAAACTGCGTTCATCACAGTACACATTCAATTCAGAAAAAATATTTTTGGTTGCCACACAACCCGGTAAGTTAATCTATTCATACTTGCAGACAACAAAGCTGGGATTAACGCTGGGAGAAGTGCAGGAACGACAGTCCGTTTATGGAAGAAACGAAGTGGTACATGAACAGAAAAAGAATCCGTTTATACTATTTATCAAAACCTTTATCAATCCTTTCATTGGTGTCCTGACCGGACTTGCCATTATATCCTTGTTTCTGGATGTACTGATGGCTGAACCCGGAGAACAAGAATGGACGGGAGTCATCATCATCTCATCCATGGTACTGTTCAGTGCTATCCTGCGTTTTTGGCAGGAATGGAGAGCAAGTGAAGCTACGGATTCTTTAATGAAAATGGTAAAAAACACTTGTCTTGCCAAACGTGCCGGTGAACAGGAAGAAGAAATCGATATAACGGAACTCGTTCCGGGAGATATAGTGTATTTGGCAGCCGGAGACATGGTTCCCGCTGATATTCGGATCATCGACTCAAAAGACTTGTTCATCAGTCAGGCTTCATTGACAGGGGAATCCGAACCGATAGAAAAGTTTCCGGAGATACAGGGGCAACAGTATCGGAAAGGAAGCGTTACCGAGTTGGACAATATTTGTTATATGGGTTCCAATGTGATTAGTGGAGCAGCAAAAGGGATTGTCTTTGAAACAGGGAACAAAACATATTTGGGTACAATCGCAAGGAGTCTGGTGGGGCATCGTGCTACTACAGCTTTTGATAAAGGCATAAGTAAGGTTAGCTTTTTATTGATTCGCTTCATGCTGGTTATGGTTCCATTTGTATTTTTCGTGAATGGCTTTACGAAAGGGGATTGGTTTGAGGCCTTCATATTCGCCATATCCGTTGCGGTTGGTCTTACCCCGGAAATGTTACCGATGATTGTGACTGCCAACCTTTCCAAAGGAGCGATAGCCATGTCCAAAAAGAAAACAATCGTAAAGAATCTCAATGCCATTCAGAATTTTGGAGCGATGGACATACTCTGCACTGACAAAACCGGTACATTGACCTGCGATAAAATTGTATTGGAGAAATATATCAATGCGGATGGCAGTGATGATAACAGTAAACGTATTCTTCGTCATGCGTACTTTAACAGTTATTTCCAAACCGGTTTAAGGAACCTGATGGATAAAGCGATTCTTTCTCATGTAAGAGATTTGAGTCTGGAACATTTAAAGAATGACTACACCAAAGTGGATGAAATACCTTTCGACTTTACACGCAGAAGAATGTCTGTTGTAATAGAAGACAGGCAGGGGAAACGGCAAATCATCACTAAAGGAGCAGTAGAAGAGGTTCTCGATGTCTGTTCCTATGCCGAGTTCAACGGGCAGATTCATCCTTTGACTGATGCTTTGAAAATCAAGGCAAAGATGATTAGTGAAGAAATGAATCAGCAGGGGATGAGAGTGTTGGCAGTCTCCCAAAAAAGTTTTATCGAGAAAGATTGTAATTTCGCCATCGAAGATGAAAAAGAAATGGTACTGATTGGGTATCTTGCTTTTCTTGATCCTCCGAAACCTTCTGCAGCTGAAGCTATCGAACAATTATATGCGCATGGAGTAGCAGTGAAAATTCTATCGGGAGATAATGATGTCGTAGTGAAAGCTATTGCCCGGCAGGTAGGTATTGATACCAGTCATTTTCTTACCGGGATAGAAATAGAGAATATGGACGAAACAGCATTGAAAGAAGCGGTAAAACATACCACTTTATTTTCAAAACTGACTCCATTACAGAAGACGCAAATCATCTCTCTGTTGCAGGAACAAGGCAATACGGTAGGATTCTTGGGAGATGGAATCAATGATGCAGGTGCATTGCGTCAGTCGGACATTGGTATATCAGTCGATTCAGCAGTGGATATAGCCAAAGAAAGCGCAGATATTATCTTGTTGGAAAAAGATTTGATGGTATTGGAAGACGGAGTACTCGAAGGAAGAAAGACATTCGGCAATATCAATAAGTACATAAAGATGACTGCCAGTTCCAATTTTGGTAATATGTTCAGTGTGATGTTTGCCAGTGCATTCCTGCCGTTTCTGCCCATGATGCCGATACATCTATTGATTCAGAACTTATTGTATGACATATCGCAGACCACCATTCCTTTTGACCGTATGGACCCGGAGTTCCTGAAGAAACCCCGTAAATGGGATGCGTCCGATCTAAGTCGTTTTATGATTTATGTAGGTCCCATCAGTTCTATCTTTGATATTATAACATATCTGGTCATGTGGTACGTATTTAGCTGCAACAGCCCCGAACATCAGACATTGTTTCAAACCGGATGGTTTGTGGAAGGTTTGTTATCACAGACATTGATTGTCCACATGATACGTACCCGCAAGATACCGTTCATACAAAGCCGTGCCACATGGCCTGTGATGGGACTGACCTTCTTAATCATGGCAATAGGTATTCTTATTCCTTTCACCGCTTTCGGGCGTTCCATCGGATTGACAGCTCTTCCTTTGAGCTATTTCCCCTGGCTGGTTGGAATTTTGCTCTCTTATTGCATTTTGACGCAGTTCGTGAAGAACTGGTATATCAGGAAGTTTGTGCGTTGGTTATAGCTTTGCTTGTTTATCTCACAAATTAAATGTATATATTGTGAAATATTTAAATAACCTCTTTGTTATTAGCCGGATGCGGGCAAAAAGACCGGGCAAAATCTCAATTCGAATCATCTGTACAGACAGAAGAAAGTGAACTGAACGAGTATATATATACCAAAATGGCAGTTGGCTCTTTGAATGCAAATGATACACTTGCTTTAACAACGAGGCATACACAGTTTGATTCAATCGTAAAAATGCCACATTTGCGTGCACAAGTGATGCAGATATATAATCAGACTAAATCTTACCTGGAAAATCCGCAACCAGTTTCCAATAATTTATTATATGGTGAGTTTCACGAAAACTCAAAGCTAAAAACATCTATGCCTTACATGGAACCCATCTATAATATACTTGAGAAGCATCACGGAAAAGTAATCTATTTCGATTTTTGGGCTAGGTGGTGTCCACCATGCCTGGCAGAAATGGAACCTTTAAAACAATTGCGGAGTAAGTATTCCACCAAAGACCTGGTCATATATTCCATATGTGTAAGTGAACCCAAGGAAGAATGGGAAGAATGTCTGAATGAGTATTCATTGAAAAACCGGGGAATTGAATGTATTTATGCATCTGATTATTTTGGAAAAGATAACTTACAGAAAATTCGCAAACAATGGAAAATAGATAGAATGCCCTATTATTTGTTGATTAATAGAAAAGGGCAAATTGTAGATTTTGGAACTACGGCACGCCCCAGCAATCCACAATTTGTATCTCGAATTGAAGAGGCTGTAAAAGACAGCAAATAATGTTGTGCGAGAAATAAGGCAAACAAGAAAAGGTTAAGCAACCCACACAAAAAATATCAAATGTTTCCGATTTATATTATAGGAACTTATTCAACTCTTTTACCAACAAATGAACAGTAGTAGAAGATTCTTGTTGTGCCGGATTATTCCCATTAAATTGTCTCATGATAGTTTTAGCGTGATTAATGGCTTGTTCTTGTTTAGAAAACAAAGTATTAAACATTTTAGAACTTACACCCGATTTTTTTGTATAAGCAAATCCGAGCAAAGCGCTCAACATTTTTTCATATCTGGAACGATGCAACGCCCCTTGGTATAGATTAAAATGCAGTAAAAACCAAAATTCAAAAGCTTGGTTACTATAAGCCACTTCAAAACCATTTTGTTGCGCCAATAAGATTGCAGAGTTAAAATCATTTTCAGGAAAATCATCTTTATCAAAGACCACCCAATTCTGATTATATGTTCGTCCCTTTAGCTTTTCCTGCTCTTTTATATGGATAGCCTTGTGTACTAATGCCAATGTTCCCATACCTTGACCAAGTGCCTTCACATTGGCAGAAGTCAAACGAAAAGCATTGAAATAATCAGGTTCAGTATTAACTCCTTCGCAAATAATCAGAAATGTTTGTTTCACCTCACGTACACTACTGATACGGGTTATCTTTCTTTCGATACGCGGATTTATATTTTTCCTTTTTGTAGCCGTCATGGTTTAATTTTCTTGGGTATTAAACAAGCGGGTTAAATCTCCAACAATTGGAATTGCTCCATACTTTCCTGATAAATAATCTTTTTCAAACGAAGCATCATTACGTACTTTATACTCTGCCAATGAATAAAGTTCGGTTGCACCATAGCGGTCTTTTTGTGTAAACCAAACCTGATCCCGCCGGAATATATTAGCACTCAACAAATTTGTATCGTGAGTAGTGAAAATTAATTGAGCATTTTGGGGATTTGTTTCTTTTGAATTAAACAAGGCAATAATTCTACATGTAAGAAGAGGATGCATTTTAGAGTCAAATTCATCTATTATAAGACGCTTTCCATTATCCAAAGCATCAATGATAGGGTATGCCAGAGAAAAATACTTTATTGTACCTTCCGATTCATTTTTCCTGAATGGGAAAGTAATAGTTTTGACTTCATGCCCTTCCTCGTCATATTGCGTATGTGTACTCACAATAGCATTATCAATTTTTTCAATATTTTCAATACCTAAATCAGCATAACGGGAAAACTCTACAATTCTCTGTTTCATTTTGATATCATCCAGTTGGATAGTTGCTGTATTCCATATTTTTTCATCGTTAGAACCTGAAATAATAGTGGTATCATTCAACCATTTCATTATCTCTACTGCTGTTGGATCATTGAATTGTGCCGCAACAGAAAGCAATAATGCATTTGCCCTTACCATTCGTTTACCTGCAAGTTCTTTACCAACGACAAACTTAGTATGAATATCAAAATTATCTTTTTCCCGATAGAATAATTCAATTTCCTTAGCTCTCTTTTTATTGGCTTTTTGATAAAGCCATTCCGAATGTACCAATGAATTATCAGCTTCAAATCCATAACGATATTGGTTATCTTCATCACAGAATATTGCTTCAAAATAACTTGGTTCGTTCGCAGTAAGTGAGTTTAACCGGAAACTTTCTATATTAACACGTTCGCCTGCTTGAATATCCTTTGATGAATTTATCACATACCACTTAAAGAACTCCAATGCCTTTATAAAATTGGATTTGCCTGATGCATTAGCACCATAGACTACCGCGCTCTTCATTAATGATAATCCGGCAGTCCCTACATTAAAGATTATATCTTCGGCCGGAACCTGTATTTCTTTCAAAGCTGATGCTACTAATGACAATGTAGATTGTTCTTTGAAAGATAGAAAATTTCCTATTGTAAATTGAATAATCATATTTTAATTGTTTTATTCGAGATTTTATCACAAATATACTATTTATTTTATGATATAAGGATATGCATTAGGCGAATTATATTATTTTATGTCTAATAACATACATTCCCGCTTTTATCTTTAAAAATATGCCATCCAATCACCGCGACAGTAGGAAGTACAATTCCTATGAAGTAGAAAAGTCTCTTCTTTTTCTAATTATAGACTTTCTTGAAACTACCTTTTGCAAATCCTTCACCGACTAAAGAATCAGGTGTGACTATTTCTAACAATAAATCAGATTGATCTGTTCTGACACGAATCAGATTTCCATCTCTTTCATAACTTGAAGCAAAGTCAAATCCAAAGATATTATCTTTGATTACAACCGTCGAACTTCCTTTGAAGGTAAAAGACTTATAAAGTCCGTCATTAGAAACATAAGTTCCTTCAAGAACATGTTCTTTTGGTTCTATCAAAATAGTGTTTTCTTTAGAAGGTTTAAAATCTTTGCACGACACAAACCCTACCAATAAAATTAATAATAAAGATTTAGTTTTCATGATTGTTTTTATTTGAGTATAATTTCCGACAGAGAATTCTCCATTCTTCTTCTTGAAAAATTCTTTCTTTACGTTTTTCATCAGTTTCCCCAAGGAAAAAAATGACAAAAGAAGTGTAAATTGGAGTTATAAGAATTGATAGAAAGAACCAACCCATTACACTTCTACCTCTTGTTTCTGCCATTTGTGCAGGTATAATACAAAACAATGTATAAATAATAAATATAATGATACAAAATGCTACAACAGTGTCCATACTATTTTTTTATTTTAAAAGTTATAAGTTTAATGTTTTCTCAGAATTACTTCAATTATTAACCATCCAAACACAATAATAGTACTACAAATCCTACCTATATTTTTCCATATATTTTCATCTTTGGATGGCGCTTTTCTTGAGGATATTTTTCCTGCCTCTTGTTTTATAGTATCCGTTACTATTTCAGAATCAATTAAATTATAACTGTAATTCTTACTTAAGAAAAAATCTGGTACAATGTGTGTTAATTGATTGCTTTGAATAATATTTTTGCTATTTTTTTCCTGCGCATTAACACTATTCAAGGCTATAGCCATGAATAAAATAAAAAATGCTAAAAACATTTTTCCCATAATAGTATTGTCTGATAAATGCCCGCAGATCCCGAACCAGACGGTTCAATAATAAAAAAGACAATAGACTATAATAAAAAAAGCGCGGGAATCTGTACCTGTTACTCGTCCCGCTCTTTAAGGCCTTCGCATTGCCCAGTCAGTTGAACGAGCAACGCAGAAGCCCACGCCGATATGTATAATAAATCACATATACTTTTCTCAAAGCATATCCAAAGTATAGACACATCCCGTAGACACCTACTGTTGCTTTGTTCTTTGACTGACCATTTAAAAGTTGCGAAGTTTTAAAGAGCCAAAGACAAAACGTCAAGTAAACGTCTTTCTTTAATATAATCCATTTCCCACACCACCCTTAACCTCACGAATTGAGGTATCGGCGTGAGAAACGCAACAAATATATGCAAAAAAATGTAATTAGAATTATTTCTAAACTATATTTTTTCTTTTTCCAAGAAAAACAGTAAAAAAAGGTAGGGAAGAAGTAAAAGGGAATGTATAGCATATCTCCGGTTGGATTTGTCGAAAAGTATTATCTAATCATCAATATAAATGTTGAATTCACCGTTGGGCAACCGTGAATTCATCATTGCCCAACGGTGAATTTGCCATCAGGCAACGACAATTTTGCTCATTATCGTCCAAAATGTCAAAAAAATAAGGAAAGCTTATCAAGCTTTCCTTATTCAAAAAGACTAAAGTAAAAATTAAGCAGCAGGGTCCGGAGCTTCCCCTCCTGAATCTCCTCCCGATGCCCCACCATTATTACCACTTTCGGTAATTGTAGTTCCATCTCCGAACAATTCAATACTTGCTCCACCAAGCATTGCCTTAAACTTACTTCCTGGAGTAAATACGATTTTTCTACGAATGATGGTATGTATATTCACATCATCCTCCTTATCCTGACTCTCTGCATTGATTGCTGGACGAAATGAACCAAATTCATCCAGTTTAACCGAAAAGCCCTCTTCTAAAAAAGAGACCATAGTGTCTTGCAATCCTTTTAGCACCACATCTACCATAGAACGGTGAATACCGGTTCGCTGATTGACTTCATCACACAACTTCTTATAATTAAGACTTCCCGCAAGTACATTAGCGGCTACATACTTTTCGACTTTGTTCTCTTTGTCGAAACACAATACAATTTTTTTCTTCTTATACCTAAGACTCATTTTAAAAATAAATATTACATATTAGTACTTGAAAAGAAGCCACACATCTGACTCCGGCGCAAAGATAATGTCTTATATTTGATTTAAAAACAGAAATAGTGTTATTGTTTCAAAAACCTGTATTTCAGTTAATTATATATATAAATATCAATAATTAGTAATAAATAAATTATTATATCATTATATATAAAATTTTCTAATGAAGTGCATGTACGATATTTTATACTTCAAATATAATAATAAAAATATTATATATTAAAAGACGCTGCTATGTTGAATTCGTTTAGGGTGGTTCAATAACTGCCTATCAATGCACTGATTCTTTCCATATTGCATCTTCTTCAAATATTTGGTGTGCAATAGGGAAGTGTATGGACTATTTCAATGAGTCACGAAATTATATTAATAGTGAGTACAAAACAGACCTTTTTTCGTCTTCTTTATTGTAAAATATAAATTGGAATGAAAAATCGACTGAAACAACAAATATTTGCACTTTCTTTATTGGCATGGACAGCCGTATACCCTGCCGATGCACAGCAAACACGCTCACTTCGCGATCAATTCTTAAACCCTTCTGACGAAGCAAAACCCTGGACCTTTTGGTATTGGATGTATGGTGCCGTGTCTAAAGAAGGGATTACAGCCGACTTGGAGGCAATGAAACATGCCGGATTAGGAGGTACTTATCTGATGCCGATTAAAGGTGTTCATGAAGGTGCCCAATACGATGGCAAAGCGCAGCAGCTAACTCCCGAATGGTGGGAGATGGTGCGTTTCAGCATGGAAGAAGCAGATCGTTTGGGGCTGAAATTGGGGATGCACATTTGTGATGGTTTTGCATTGGCGGGAGGTCCCTGGATTGCTCCCGAAGAATCCATGCAAAAAGTGGTTTGGAGTGATACGATTGTAAACGGAGGAAAGTTGATGGCTATTCGCTTGCCACAACCGGAAGCCTATGAAAATTATTATGAAGATATTGCATTATTCGCTTTACCGGTAGAAGACGCAGCGGACGAGATGCAGGCAAAAATTACCTGTGTCAACCTAGCCACGACAGGAAATGTAAAAGCTGCTCAAACAGTGAATATGGACGCGGCAGGAGTGATCCGTTCTTCATATCCTTGCTATATCCAGTATGAATACGAACAACCTTTCACTTGCCGGAACATCGAAATCGTTTTAAATGGTAATAATTATCAGGCACACCGCTTGAAAGTAATGGTCAGTGACGACGGAGTGAATTATCGTTTGGTTAAGCAATTGGTACCTGCCCGTCAGGGATGGCAGAATACGGATGAGAATTCAACTCATAGTATTCCTCCGACTACCGCCCGTTTCTTCCGTTTCTACTGGACTCCTGAAGGAAGCGAACCGGGAAGTGAAGATATGGATGCTGCCAAATGGAAGCCCAATCTGAAAATAAAGAAATTACGCCTGCACCGGGAAGCCCGTCTGAACCAATGGGAAGGAAAAGCCGGACTGGTATGGCGTGTCGCTCAAGCGACTAAAGAAGAGGAAGTTGGGAAACAGGATTGCTATTCACTTTCACAAGTCATCAATCTGACAGAGCAATATACCGGTTATTCGAATGGAAAAACATTGACCGCCACTCTCCCCAAAGGAAAATGGAAATTACTCCGCATGGGACATACGGCTACCGGACATACCAATGCAACAGCGGGAGGCGGAAAAGGATTGGAATGTGATAAGTTTAACCCGAAAACGGTACGGAAGCAATTCGATAACTGGTTTGCGCAGGCATTTGCAAAGACCAATCCCGAAGTAGCCCGTCGCGTACTGAAATATATGCATGTCGACAGTTGGGAATGTGGCAGCCAAAACTGGAATAAGCATTTCGCTATTGAATTTCAGAAACGTCGTGGTTACGATTTGATGCCTTATCTACCTCTATTGGCAGGTATTCCGATGGAAAGTGTCGAACAAAGTGAAAAGATTCTGCGAGACGTACGTACTACCATATCAGAACTCGTCGTAGATGTGTTTTATCAGGTATTGGCGGACTGTGCGAGAAAATATGATTGCCAGTTTTCGGCAGAATGTGTGGCTCCCACGATGGTAAGCGATGGTCTACTACATTATCAAAAAGTAGATCTTCCGATGGGTGAATTTTGGTTGAACAGTCCTACACATGACAAGCCGAATGATATGCTCGACGCTATTAGCGGAGCACATATCTACGGAAAGAATATAATTCAGGCTGAAGGATTCACCGAAGTGCGTGGCACGTGGGATGAATACCCCGGAATGTTGAAAGCCTTGTTGGATCGTAATTACGCATTAGGAATCAACCGCCTTTTCTACCATGTATATGTACATAATCCCTGGCTGGACCGCAAGCCCGGCATGACATTGGATGGTATCGGACTATTTTTCCAACGGGATCAGACCTGGTGGAATAAAGGGGCAAAAGCCTTTTCCGAATATGCTACCCGTTGCCAGTCGTTGTTGCAATATGGGCATCCGGTAACAGACATCGCAGTCTTTACAGGTGAAGAAGTGCCGAGGCGTTCGATATTACCGGAACGATTGGTTCCTTCTCTGCCGGGAATCTTCGGTGCAGAACGAGTGGAAAGTGAACGCATCCGTCTGGCCAATGAGGGACAGCCTTTACGTGTACGCCCGGTAGGTGTTACTCATTCAGCTAACATGGCTGATCCGGAGAAATGGGTGAATCCGCTTCGTGGATATACATACGATAGTTTTAATAAAGATGCATTACTTCGTTTGGCGAAAGCAGAAAACGGACGAATAACGTTGCCGGGTGGAGCAAGTTATAAAGTGCTGGTACTGCCTCTTTCGCGTCCTATGAATCCCGAACCAGTATTGTCATCGGAAGTGCAGAAGAAAATCAATGAACTAAAAGAAGCTGGCATTTTGGTACCTTCTTTACCTTATACAGAAGAAGATTTTTCCATGTATGGCTTGGAACGTGACATGATCGTGCCGGAAGATATTGCCTGGACGCATCGTCGTGGCGAACTTGGCGAACTCTATTTCGTAGCCAACCAAAAGGACGAAACACGCACGTTTACTGCAAGTATGCGTATTTACGGTAAGAAACCGGAATGTTGGAACCCGGTGACAGGTGAGATGAATATTCATCCTTCCTATCGTATCAACGGAAACCGGACGGAAGTTACTCTCACATTGGCTCCTAATGAGTCCGTATTCATCGTATATCCTACGGAGGGAGTACATGAAGGCTATGGAGCGAACTCTTCCAAACTGCAAAAGGAGAAAAAAGATACAGCCAAAGAGCCTTTAAACATAGCTTTGGAAGCAAAAGAATATACTATAACCTTTGCAGCTAACAAGAAAACGCTTACACGAAAAGAACTCTTCGACTGGAGCCAAGAATCGGATGAACAGATACGTTACTATTCGGGGACAGCGACCTATAAAACCACTTTCCGCTGGAAAAATAAACCGAATAAAGACCAACAGATTTATCTGAATCTGGGAACAGTTTATAATTTGGCAACTGTTCGTGTGAATGGTGTAGATTGTGGCACAATCTGGACAGCTCCTTATCGTGCAGATATTACAGGTGTCCTGAAAAAAGGAACTAATGAGCTTGAAATAGAGGTTACAAATACTTGGGCGAATGCACTGACAGGAGCTGATGAAGGAAAAGCGCCGTTTGATGGCATTTGGACTAATGCAAAATATCGCAGGGCAGAGAAAACGTTGCTTCCGGCAGGATTGCTCGGACCTTTGAGTTTTTCTACCACAGAATAAAATAGATTTTTAAGGCACGGATTACACGGTTTATGAGAATCGTATTACATAAAGTAACAGCGCAATCCATGTAATCCGTGCCCAATTCATTATAATATAGCTAAAGTATGAAAAGTTCAATTATTAAAACAGGTACAATGTTGGCAGGTTTTCTGCTTGCTGCCTGCCTGTCAACACACGCAGAAGTAAGGTTACCGGCTATTTTTTCTGATGGCATGGTGATGCAGCAACAGACCAATGCAAACCTTTGGGGGACGGCGACTCCTCATAAAAAAGTAACAGTGACCACTAGTTGGAATGGAAAACAATATGCAGCAACAGCAGATAAAAATGGGGCATGGAAACTGGCAGTAGCTACTCCCGAAGCTGGAGGCCCTTATACTGTGACCTTTGATGATGGAACCCAAAAGACACTGAATAATATTCTGATAGGCGAACTTTGGCTTTGTTCCGGACAAAGTAATATGGAAATGCCGATGAAAGGCTTCAAAAACCAACCGGTAGAAAATGCCAATATGGACATTCTTCACAGCAAGAATCCGCAAATCCGTCTGTTTACGGTGAAACGTACTTCTACATTCACTCCGCAGAATGACGTTATCGGTTCGTGGAAAGAAGCAACCCCGGCCAGCGTCCGTGATTTCAGCGCAACAGCCTATTATTTCGGGAGACTGGTAAATGAAATATTAGATGTTCCGGTTGGGTTGGTTGTAGCAGCCTGGGGTGGTTCCGCCTGTGAAGCATGGATGACGGCAGACTGGCTGAAAGCCTTCCCGGAAGCGAAGATTCCTCAAACGGAAGCCGACATAAAATCTAAAAACCGCACTCCGACCGTGCTTTATAACGGTATGTTACATCCGTTAATCGGTATGACCATGAAAGGAGTGATTTGGTATCAGGGCGAAGATAACTGGAATCGTGCCCATACGTATGCTGATATGTTTACCCGATTGATTAACGGTTGGCGTGCCGAATGGAAACAGGGTGATTTTCCCTTTTATTATTGCCAGATAGCTCCGTATGATTACGGGATTATTACCGAAAAAGGAAAGGATGTGATAAATTCGGCATATCTCCGGGAGGCACAGGCAAAAGTAGAACATCGTGTAGCTAACAGCGGTATGGCTGTATTACTGGATGCAGGAATGGAAAAAGGTATTCATCCCGCAAAGAAACAGGTTGCAGGTGAACGTCTGGCACTTCTGGCTTTAACTAAAACGTATGGAGTGGAAGGTGTAAATGGCGAAAGTCCTTATTATAAAAGCATTGAAATAAAGAACGACACCATAGTTGTCAGCTTCGAACGTGCCAATATGTGGATCAGCGGCAAGAACTGTTTCGAATCGAAAAACTTTCAGGTAGCCGGCGAAGATAAAGTTTTTTATCCGGCTAAAGCATGGATAGAACGTAGTAAGATGCTGGTGAAAAGCGATAAAGTGTCGCACCCGGTAGCTGTTCGATATTGTTTTGAAAACTATGTGGAAGGAGATGTATATTGCGACGGATTACCTTTAGGATCTTTTCGTTCGGATGATTGGTAATCGTAAATAGACAAGGTAAAAGATGAAAAATATATGAAGAGATTTTATCTGATTATAACCATACTGTTTGTTGGCGTGTCGGCTCTTTGGAGTCAGCATGCCAATGTCATTTGGAATACTCCCAGTCGTAATTCTTCTGAATCTATGCCCTGTGGTGGTGGAGATATTGGGATGAATATATGGGTAGAAGACGGTGATGTTATGTTCTATGTGAGCCGTAGCGGTACATTCGACGAAAACAACTGCCAGTTAAAACAAGGGCGTGTACGTCTCCGCCTGTCGCCCAATCCTTTCAAAGACGCTAAAGATTTTCGTCAGGAGTTGAAGCTGAAAGACGGATATGTAGAAATCGCGGCAGGAAACACGCAGATACAATTTTGGGTAGATGTTTTTCATCCAGTTATACATGTAGAGGTAACAAATGCACAACCGTTGCAGACTGAAGTCTTTTATGAAAATTGGCGCTATCAGGAACGACCTGTCAGAAAAGGAGAGGGACAACAGTGTTCCTACAAATGGGCTCCCCCGAAAGGCTCTGTGACAGAGGCCGACTGTGTTTCCGTGAACACAAATCAACTTCTGTTCTATCATCGCAATCCCGAACAGACCGTTTTTGATGTAGTTGTGGCTCAACAAGGGATGAACGAAGTTAAATCTCAAATGATGAATCCTTTGAAAAACTTGACTTTCGGAGGAACTCTTTTTGGTGAAAACTTAGAATTTGCAGGTACTGCGGATGATGTATATGCCGGAACAGACTATCGTGCCTGGAAATTCCGTTCTTTCAAAGCAGTCAGGAAAGAACATTTCTGCATTGTGTTGCATACAGACCAGACAGAAACAATAGAAGAATGGAAGCAGGGAGTACAAACAGCTTTGCATAGAATAGCCCCCAAAGGTAAAGTTTCATCGAAGACTATCATACAGGATAAAAAACAGACCCGTTCGTGGTGGAATTCCTTTTGGCAACGTAGTTTTATCGAAGCAGAAGGAGAAGCAAAAGAAATAACTGTAAACTACACCCTTTTCCGCTATATGCTGGGATGTAATGCTTATGGCAGCGTACCGACTAAATTCAATGGCGGACTATTCACCTTTGATCCTTGCCATGTCGATGAAAAACAATCTTTTACTCCCGACTACCGGAAATGGGGAGGTGGCACGATGACTGCACAGAATCAACGTTTAGTATACTGGCCAATGCTGAAAAGCGGAGATTTTGATATGATGCCTTCCCAGTTTGATTTTTATAACCGCATGTTGAAGAATGCAGAACTCCGGAGCCGTGTATATTGGCAACATGATGGAGCTTGCTTTAGCGAGCAGACCGAAAATTTCGGTTTGCCGAACCCCGCAGAATATGGTTTCAAACGACCGGACTGGTTCGACAAAGGATTGGAATATAATGCCTGGCTGGAATATGAATGGGATACGGTTCTTGAATTCTGCCAAATGATATTGGAAACAAAGAACTATGCAAATGCTGATATTACCCCTTATTTACCTCTGATCGAGAGTTCGCTGACATTCTTCGACGAACATTATCGGCAACTGGCCTCCTGCCGGGGACGGAAAGCGTTGGATGGCAACGGACATCTGATTCTTTTCCCAGGCTCTGCCTGTGAAACATATAAGATGACCAATAACGCAAGCAGCACCATCGCCGCACTGAAAGTTGTATTAGAAACCTATGGAAAGAAAGAGGAGATGCTAAAAACAATACCTCCGATTCCATTGCGATACATAGAAGTAGGAGATTCATCGCTTTTAAAACAAATAATCGCCCCCGCTGTAAGTTGGGAGCGAATCAATAATGTAGAAACGCCACAACTATACCCTGTATTTCCGTGGAGGATTTACGGAGTAGGCAAAGAGAAGCTGGATATAGCACGTAATACCTACTTTTATGACCCGGATGCAATCAAGTTCCGTTCGCATACCGGATGGAAACAAGATAATATATGGGCTGCTTGTTTAGGCCTGACCGAAGAAGCAAAGAAATTATCTTTAGCCAAATTATCAAATGGACCGCATCGTTTCCCCGCATTTTGGGGACCGGGATATGACTGGACACCCGATCACAACTGGGGAGGTAGCGGCATGATAGGACTTCAGGAAATGCTATTGCAAACAAATGGAGAACAAATACTCCTTTTCCCAGCATGGCCGAAAGAATGGAACGTACATTTCAAACTTCATGCTCCGGGCGAAACAACAGTAGAAGCCACTCTCAAAAACGGAAAAGTGACGGACTTGAAAGTTTTACCGGAAAGTAGAAAAAAGGATATTATCATAATGATTGAAAATGAGAAATGATAGTTCACCACAGAGGACACAGGGTTCTTCTCTCTCTTTCCGCAAGTAAAGAAGAGCGACAAATACGATTATAAATATGTGAGACTCTGTGTTACTCTATAGTGAATAAAAAAGATTAAACCTCTGTATCCTCTGTGGTGGAAAATAAATTATCATTTAACGAATGAAATATATAAATAAAGAATTATGAATAAAAGACCATTTATCATCTTATCAGCTTTTCTGTTGCTATTCTTCTTGACAGAAAAAGGGCAGGCTACAGAAACTTACCGTCCCGAGACATCGGTTGCCGGATTCATCCAGCTTCCCGGTAGCGGGCGACAAGTCTATAATTTCAATCCGGGATGGCGCTTTTTCCGAGGTGATGTCCGGGGAGCAGAAGCGGTAAACTTTGATGACCGTTCCTGGAACGTCGTTTCCACTCCTCATACCGTAGAGTTGATGCCGGCCGAAGGCAGCGGATGCCGTAATTATCAGGGACCGGCCTGGTATCGTAAACACTTTGTCCTCCCCGCCGAAACAAAAGGGCAACGGGTGGTGCTTCATTTTGAAGCAGCTATGGGCAAACAGATTCTATATCTGAATGGTAAACGCATCCAGGAACATCTGGGAGGTTATCTACCTTTTACTTTAGACTTGACTGCCAATGGCGTACAAGCCGGAGACTCCTGTCTGCTCGCTGTTTTCACAGACAACAGTGATGACAAATCCTATCCTCCCGGAAAACGTCAATACACATTGGACTTTGCTTATCATGGTGGCATTTATCGTGATGTATGGATGATTGCCAAATCTCCGGTAGCTATTACTGATGCTATTGATTCACAAACCGTTGGCGGTGGAGGTGTATTCGTTCATTTTGATAAGATCAGTGAAAAGAGTGCGCAGGTATATGTAAACACCGAAGTTCAGAATGACGACACCCGTTCCGAGTCAGTCACTGTAGAAACGACATTGACAGATGCGGATGGAAAAGTAATCAAACGCAGTTCAGGAAAACTTTCTTTAAAGCCGGGAGAGAAAAAATCCATCCGTCAACAGATGGAAGTAAAGAATCCTACTCTTTGGTCACCGGATACACCTTATTTATATAGTGTACAATCACGTATTAAAAAAGGAAATAAATCCATTGACGGAGGCATTACCCGTGTCGGTATTCGTCTGGCAGAATTCCGTGGTAAAGACGGATTCTGGCTGAATGGCAAACCTTTCGGGCAACTGGTAGGAGCCAATCGCCATCAGGACTTTGCTTATGTAGGCAATGCTTTGCCGAACTCACAGCAATGGCGTGATGCCAAACGTCTGCGTGATGCCGGATGCACCATTATTAGGGTAGCCCACTATCCGCAAGATCCTGCCTTTATGGATGCCTGCGACGAGCTCGGTCTGTTCGTGATTGTCGCTACTCCGGGATGGCAGTACTGGAACAAAGACCCTAAGTTCGGGGAGTTGGTTCATCAGAATACCCGCGAAATGATTCGTCGTGACCGTAATCACCCTTCCGTATTGATGTGGGAACCCATCTTGAATGAAACCCGCTATCCGCTTGATTTTGCCTTGAAGGCTCTTGAGATTACCAAAGAAGAATATCCCTATCCGGGACGTCCGGTAGCAGCTGCCGATGTCCATTCTGCCGGAGTGAAAGAGCATTATGACGTTGTTTATGGCTGGCCGGGTGATGATGAAAAAGAAGACAAGCCGGAGCAATGTATCTTTACCCGTGAATTCGGGGAGAATGTAGATGACTGGTATGCTCACAACAATAATAACCGTGCCAGCCGCAGTTGGGGAGAACGTCCGTTACTGGTACAGGCTATGTCTTTGGCAAAGAGTTATGACGAGATGTACCGCACGACCGGTTTGTTTATCGGTGGCGCCCAATGGCATCCGTTCGACCATCAGCGTGGCTACCATCCGGATCCTTATTGGGGCGGTATTTATGATGCTTTCCGTCAGAAGAAATATGCGTATGAAGTATTTCGCAGCCAGTCGCCTGCCAATCTCCAACACCCATTGGCAGAATGTGGCCCGATGATATCCATTGCTCATGAAATGTCGCAGTTCTCCGATAAAGACGTAGTTGTATTCACAAACTGTGATTCGGTCCGTCTTTCTATTTATGATGGAACGAAAACCTGGACGAAACCGGTAGTTCATGCCAAAGGGCATATGCCGAATGCCCCCGTTGTATTTGAGAATGTCTGGGACTTTTGGGAAGCACGCAGATATAGCTATACACAAAAGAACTGGCAAAAAGTGAACATGGTTGCCGAAGGGATCATCGACGGAAAAGTGGTATGCACTCAAAAGAAAATGCCTTCCCGACGTTCCACCAAACTACGCCTTTATGTAGATACTCAAAAAGTGAACCTGGTAGCTGACGGTTCTGACTTTATCGTCGTAGTTGCTGAAGTAACCGATGATAGTGGAAATGTGCGCCGTCTGGCAAAAGAGAATATCGTTTTCACAGTAGAAGGTGAAGGAGAAATCATCGGAGATGCTACTATTGGCGCCAATCCCCGTGCGGTGGAGTTCGGCTCTGCTCCGGTGTTAATTCGTTCTACCCGGAAAGCCGGAAAAATAAAGGTGAAAGCCCGCGTACAGTTTGAGGGCACTCAAGCTCCGACAGCTACTGATATTGAACTGGAAAGCGTTCCTGCAGAACTCCCTTTCTGCTATGATGAACAAGCTTACGAAACACAAAGGACAACACCGTCCACTCTCAATACGAACCCGGGCAAAGAACCATCTGAAGGAAAAGTACAACTGACAGAGGAAGAACGCCAACGGGTGTTAGATGAAGTAGAACGCCAACAGACTGAATTCGGAACTGAAAAATAGTATGATAAAAGTAATTGCACTATTCAAAAAAAAAGACTATCTTTGAATACGTTTAATTCCAATTATAGCCATCAATGAGAAAACGGAATATTCTAATACTAATCCTATCCATGATAGGCATGTGTGCTTTTGCCTATCCAAATATGATTGTAGAACACTACACCGCTGAACGTGGTTTGCCCAATAATATCGTAAACTGCACATTAAAAGGACAAGACGGATTTATCTGGTTCGGAACTTGGTATGGATTATGTAGTTTTGACGGAAGTAAATTCCGTTCCTACGATAACCATGACGGTTTTTATTCCACAGATATTCCGCCGCGTAAGATTCAGCGTATCGTAGAAGATAAGAATGGTTTTCTGTGGATTAAGACTATCGACCGTAAACTCTATCTGTTCGACAAACGGCATGAGAGCTTTCATGCCGTCTATGATGATGTGAAAGAATATTCCGAGAACATTCAGATTATCAAGATTCAGACGACCGAAGACGGCGACGTGCTGTTGCTGACAAAAGATAAAAGTCTTTTGCGTGCGTACACCGATAAGGAAGGTAAAATAACGATGAAACAATTGCATGATTCGCATCCTAACGTGAACGTGTACGATATGCGTCTGAAACACAACATATTCTGCGAAACATCAGAGTTTATCAATTGGATCGGTATGGATTATCAAATTCTGTCCCTACGGAAAGGGGAAGCACTGAAAGACAAACCTGCCGACTTTATACAAAAAAAGGTATCTGCCAATCCGGATCAGTTTACTTGTGCCTCCTATAACTCCAAATTTTTATGGTTGGGAGATAAAAATGGTCGCATTTATAGTATTGATCCGCAAAACGGAGTTGTCAACCGTTACGAGATACCGGAAATCAAACAGCCGGTTTTTAATTTGTTGGTAACGGAATCCGGTCTGATGTACATTACCACCAATGAAGGAGCATACGAGTACAATATCGGCTACAAGCAGTTGACCAAGCTCCCCTTTACCATCCCCGAAAAGGACAATGGAATTATATTCTATGATAAATATGATAAGGTATGGTTTCAGGAGGGTAACCAGGCATTGACCTATTATGATCCCCTGAACAGGAGCCATCACCGCTTTACATTCCCCAATCAGAACGCAATCGGCAATTTTGAAATGCAGGATGCCGGCGAACAGGGCATGTTCTTTATGACTCCGGGAGGGGAAATTCTTCTATTCGACAGGGAGAAACTGGAAATGACCCGTATCAACCAATTGAAGCCTTTCTCCGACGATCTTCCCAATCAGCTTTTCTTCCATCTTCTGCTGGATAAAGATGGCATCCTTTGGCTGGCATCTACGAGCAGCGGAGTATACAGGCTTAATTTCCCCAAGAAGCAATTCCAACTGCTGACAGACGTTTCTCCATCTCCGGTAGTGCCCGAGAGAACGACTTCTTGGAATCAGGGAATACGTGCTCTCTTTCAGGCACAAAATGGGGATATTTGGGTAGGAACCCGCTGGCAAGCCCTGTATCGCCTGGACCGTAATGGACAAGTGAAACAAATCTTCTCGGATAAGAATTACTTGTTGGGAGCCGTATATCATATTATGGAAGACAAAGACGGTAATCTTTGGTTTTCCACCAAAGGAAACGGGCTTGTCAAAGCCGAACCGGACATGAATTCACCGCACGGGTTGCGTTTTACCCGTTATATCAATGACCCCAAAAATCCGAATTCTATCAGTAACAACGATGTGTACTTTACCTATCAGGACAGCCAGGGGCGCATTTGGGTAGGATTACTGGGAGGAGGTCTGAATCTAATTTCCGAAGAAAAAGGAGCAATTACCTTTATACATAAATACAATGGCTTGAAACAATATCCTGCATACGGTCTTTATATGGAGGTGCGTACCATGACGGAAGATGAAGACGGACGTATTTGGGTAGGAACAATGGATGGCTTGATGTCTTTCGACGGACATTTCACTGCCCCCGAACAGATCCAGTTTGAAACGTACCGCCAGGTCAGCGAAAATTCAAATGTAGCGGATAATGATATTTATGTACTCTACAAAGATACTGATTCGCAAATCTGGGTAAGTGTGTTCGGAGGCGGTTTGAATAGATTAGTCCGCTATGATAAAGAAAAACGTGAACCGATCTTCAAATCCTATGGCATACGCGAAGGAATGAATAACGATGTAGTCAAATCCATCGTAGAAGATAAAAACGGTAACTTATGGTTTACAACGGAAATTGGCTTGTCTTGTTTCAATAAAGCTACCGAACAATTTCGTAACTACGACAAATACGACGGTTTTCTGAACGTGGAATTGGAAGAAGGTAGCGCCCTTCGTACCTTGAATGGAGACTTGTGGATTGGTACCCGGCAGGGAATCCTGGCATTCTCTCCCGACAAACTGGAAACATTGCATACAAACTACGATACACGTATTGTTGACTTTAAAGTTTCCAACCATGATTTGCGTAGTTTTCGCGAATGTCCGATCCTGAAAGAATCCATTACATATGCCAAAGCAATCCAGCTGAACTACAATCAATCCATGTTCACGATTGAATTTGCCGCATTAAATTTCTACAATCAGAACCGGGTATCTTACCGATATATACTTGAAGGATATGAAAAAGAATGGCACTATAATGGGAAAAACCGTATCGCCTCTTATACCAACGTACCTCCCGGAGACTATACATTCCGTGTAGAAACCGTAGATGAAGCCAATCCGGAGCTGGTTTCCAACTGCACATTGACCATCACTATCCTTCCGCCATGGTGGTTAAGCTGGTGGGCAACTCTTATATATGTAATTTTAGGTTTGGCAGCTCTCTATTTCAGTCTGCGCCTGGCCTTCTTCATGCTCAAAATGAAGAATGATATTTATATCGAACAGAAGGTATCAGAAATGAAAATTAAGTTCTTTACCAATATTTCCCATGAATTGAGGACTCCTTTGACATTGATAAAAGGTCCGATACAAGAACTGAGAGAACGCGAAAAGCTCTCCCCGAAAGGACTACAATATGTGGAACTGATGGAAAAGAACACCAATCAGATGTTGCAATTAGTAAATCAGATACTTGATTTCCGGAAGATTCAGAACGGCAAGATGCGTTTACATGTGTCATTAATTGATTTTAATGAGATGATAGCTTCTTTCCAAAAAGAATTCCGGGTACTTTCCGAAGAAAACGAAATCAGTTTTACTTTCCAGTTGCCGGATGAACCAATTATGGTATGGGCGGACAAGGAAAAAATGAGCATTGTTATCCGCAATATCATATCCAACGCATTCAAATTCACTCATTCCGGAGGAAGTATTTATATAACTACCGGATTGACAGACGACGGTAAACGTTGTTATGTACGGGTAGAAGATAATGGAGTAGGTATTCCACAAAATAAACTGACCGAGATTTTCGAACGCTTCTCGCAAGGAGAGAACGCGAAAAACTCCTATTATCAGGGCACTGGTATCGGATTGGCACTTTCAAAAGAGATCGTCAATCTGCATCACGGACAGATTCGTGCCGAAAGTCCCGAAGGACAAGGGGCGGTGTTTATAGTGGAACTCCTGATGGATAAGGAACATTACCGCCCGTCGGAAGTAGACTTTTATGTGGGAGATACGGAGACAGTTCCTGTTTCTGTGGAACAAAATCCTGTTGCAAATGCCACATCCGAAGACAGTACGGAAGAAGAACCGGAAATCGATGCTTCATTACCGACCCTTCTGTTGGTGGAAGATAATAAAGACCTTTGTCAGTTGATAAAGCTTCAGTTGGAAGACAAGTTCAATATCCATATTGCCAATAACGGAGTAGAAGGTTTGAAGAAAGTACATCTGTATCATCCGGATATTGTAGTAACTGATCAGATGATGCCTGAAATGGATGGACTTGAAATGTTGCAATCTATTCGCAAAGATTTCCAAATCAGTCATATCCCTGTCATTATTCTAACTGCGAAGAATGATGAAGGTGCCAAGACCAAAGCTATCACTTTAGGAGCGAACGCCTACATCACCAAACCTTTCAGTAAGGAATATCTGTTGGCACGTATCGACCAGTTACTTGCCGAACGGAAACTGTTCCGTGAACGAATCCGTCAGCAAATGGAAAACCAGACAACGACCGAAGAAGACAGCTACGAACAATTTTTAGTCAAGAAAGACGTACAGTTCCTCGAAAAGATACATCAGGTCATTGAAGAAAATATGGATGATAGTGACTTTAATATTGACACCATAGCATCCGGTATCGGATTGAGCCGTTCGGCATTCTTCAAGAAACTGAAGAGTCTTACCGGCCTGGCACCCGTCGACCTGGTAAAGGAGATCCGTTTGAATAAATCTATCGAGCTGATTAAAAATACGGATTTAAGTGTTTCCGAAATTGCTTTTGCTGTCGGATTCAAAGATTCGGGTTACTATAGCAAGTGTTTCCGGAAAAAATATAATCAGTCCCCTCGCGAATATATGAATGAATGGCGGAAAGGAGAGAGATAACCGATTACAAAATGCTTTCTTAATCGTCCTTTTAGAAACCTAATTAAGATTCGAAAGAATGAACAACATTAAGAAAGTATTATCAGCGTGGATGCTGGTTGCCTGTGTACTACCTGTGGCAGCCCAGTATCCTGTGATTCCGGACTCGGTAAAAGCAAGAGGAGCAAAACAAGAAGCGGAGTTTGAACGGAAATCGGATGCGGCATGGGAAAAAGCTTTGCCGATAGTGTTAGAAGAAGCAAAGAAAGGTCGTCCCTATAAGCCTTGGGCCTCCAAACCCGAAGATTTGATAAAAAGTAATATCCCGGCTTTCCCCGGAGCGGAAGGCGGAGGCATGTATACTCCCGGTGGTCGTGGAGGTAAAGTGATTGTAGTCACTTCGCTGGAAGATTCCGGTCCCGGAACACTACGTGAAGCCTGCGAAACAGGAGGTGCACGTATTATTGTATTCAATGTAGCGGGAGTGATTCGTTTGAAAAGCCCGATTAGTGTACGTGCCCCTTATGTAACGATTGCCGGACAAACGGCTCCCGGAGATGGTATCTGCGTCACCGGACAATCTTTCCTGATCGATACACACGATGTCGTGATTCGCCACATGCGCTTCCGTCGCGGTGCGCAGGACGTAGCTTTCCGTGATGATGCAGTAGGAGGGAATGCGGTTGGAAATATCATGATAGACCATTGCTCCGCCAGTTGGGGATTGGATGAAAATATGTCTATCTACCGTCATGTATACAACAGAGGGGCAGACGGACACGGACTGAAACTGCCGACGGTAAACATTACCATCCAGAATTCTATTTTCTCTGAAGCATTAGATACCTACAATCATGCTTTCGGTGCAACTATCGGTGGTCATAACAGTATGTTCTGCCGTAACCTCTTTGCTTCCAACATCAGCCGGAATAGTTCGGTAGGTATGGACGGCGATTTTAACTTCGTCAATAATGTTGTTTTCAACTGGTGGAACCGTTCCGTAGACGGAGGCGATCACAACAGTTTCTACAATATGATAAACAACTACTTCAAACCCGGTCCGATCACTCCGATAGGTAAACCGATCTCTTATCGTATTCTCAAACCGGAAGCGGGACGTGACAAAAACAGACCGCTTTCATTCGGAAAAGCATACGTAAACGGAAATATTATCCACGGCAATGCCAAAGTTACAAAAGATAACTGGGATGGAGGCGTACAACTTAAAGAAGAGGTAGATGCCACAAAGTTTTTGCCGCTAATTAAATCGGACGAGGCTTTCAAAATGCCACCGGTAACTGTAATGGATACCAAAAAAGCTTATAACTTTGTATTAGATAATGTAGGAGCCAATTTCCCGAAACGTGACGCAGTGGATGCACGTGTCATTAAAACCGTACAAACAGGAAAAGCCATTTATGCGAAAGATGCACCGGAGTTTGTCTCTCCTTACGTGAAGAGACGGTTACCGGCTGATTCTTATAAGCAAGGTATTATCACAGATATTCGTCAGGTAGGCGGACTGCCCGAATATAAAGGTGAAGCGGTAGTAGACTCGGACGGCGACGGTATGCCGGATGCTTGGGAAATTGCCAACGGATTGAATCCAAACGACCCGGCTGACGCAAACATGGACTGCAACGGTGACGGATATACCAATATTGAAAAATACATCAATGGTATAGACACCAGGAAGAAAGTGGACTGGACAGACTTGAAGAACAATTACGATACATTGTCTAAACGGAAAAGTCTGTTATAACCGGATGAAAAGATGATAAAGTTTATTGTGATGAATATACAACTAAGAACGATCCTTTTAGGATTATTGAGCGTTGGGTTTGTGCAAAGTTATGCGCAAACCTTTGCTTTACAAGTTAAGAATGATCAGATCACTTACCTGAATGATGATCGGGGAAACCGGATTCTCGACTTCTCTACATGCGGATATAAATCCTCCGAACAGGATATTCCTTCTGTCCGCAATGTGGTATTTGTACCCTGGAAAGCCGGAGATAATACTGCGCGTATTCAACGTGCCATTGATTATGTAGCTTCGCTGACTCCTGACGCTTCCGGTTTTCGGGGAGCCGTATTACTCGATCAGGGAGAGTTTTCCCTGTCCGGCAGTATCCGTATCTCCGCATCCGGAATTGTGTTGCGGGGAACGGATAAAGAAAAAACAATACTGCTGAAAAAGGGCGTAGACAGAGGTGCGCTTATCTATATGGAAGGAAGGAACGATCTGAATGTACAAGATACATTGAAGGTGCTTTCCCACTATGTTCCGGTAAACGCGAGAACATTGGAAGTCGCTTTGGGTGTTTCTCTGAAAAAAGGAGATCGTGTCATGGTTACCCGTCCTTCCGGCAAAGAATGGATTGCCTCTTTAGGTTGTGATATTTTTGGAGGAGGTATCAGCGCTTTGGGATGGAAAGAAGGTGACATGGATCTGACTTGGGACAGAACAGTCTGCGAAGTAAACGGCAACCAGGTAACATTGGATGCTCCGCTGACCGTAGCTTTGGATGCCAACTATGGAACTTCTTCCCTGTTGACTTATCAATGGAACGGACGTATTTACAATTGTGGCGTAGAAAATATGACATTGATTTCTGAATACGACAAGCGTTATCCTAAAGACGAGGATCATTGCTGGACAGGTATCTCCATTGAAGATGCGGAAAACTGTTGGGTGAGACTGGTTAACTTCAAGCATTTTGCAGGAAGCGCTGTAATTGTTCAGCGTACAGGTTCCAAAATTACCGTTGAAGACTGTATATCGAAAGAACCCGTTTCAGAAATCGGAGGGATGCGTCGTTGCACTTTCCATACGCTGGGACAACAAACTTTATTTCAGCGCTGCTATTCGGAACAGGGTATTCATGACTTTGCTGCCGGATATTGCGCAGCCGGTCCCAATGCTTTTGTGCAATGTGATTCGTATGAATCTTTGGGATTCAGTGGCTCTATTGATGCCTGGGCGTGCGGACTATTGTTTGACATAGTAAATATCGACGGTCATAATCTGACTTTCAAGAATTTGGGACAAGATAAAAACGGAGCCGGTTGGAATACGGCAAACAGCTTGTTTTGGCAATGTACCGCAGCGGAAATCGAATGTTATGCCCCGGCAAAAGATGCGATGAACCGTGCATACGGTTGTTGGGCACAATTCTCCGGTGATGGTGAATGGGCACAATCCAACAATCATGTACAACCTCGCAGTATTTTTTATGCTCAATTGGAAGAACGGTTGAACAAAGAATGTGCGGAACGTGCACGTATTCTGCCCAGAAATACAAGTGCAACCAGTAGTCCTACAGTGGAAGTAGCTATGGAACTCGCTAAAGAGGCATATATACCACGGTTGACGTTGGAACATTGGATAGGTGATAACAAGTTTGCTCCTTCAGTGGCATCAACCGGAGTAAAATCAATCGATGACATTAAAGAGAAAAAGAGCGCTGCACATGCAAATTCTTCTTCTAAATTATTAACTCAACCGGAAGTAACAGTAACCAATGGACGTATTCAGATGGACGGTGCTCTATTGGTTGGAGGCAGTCATACCACCCCTTGGTGGAACGGAAAGCTCAAAACCAATTATCTAAAAAAGGCAAGTCCGGCCATTACCCGCTTTGTGCCGGGACGCGAAGGATTGGGATTAACCGACCGCATTGATTCTGTAGTCGATTTTATGAAACAGAAAAACATTCTTGTTTTCGATCAGAATTACGGCCTTTGGTATGACCGTCGCCGGGATGACCACGAACGGATTCGCCGTCGGGATGGTGATGTATGGGGACCTTTCTATGAACAGCCATTCGGTCGTAGCGGTCAGGGGACAGCATGGGAAGGATTGAGCAAATATGATTTAAAACGCCCTAATGCATGGTACTGGAGTCGCTTAAAAGAATTTGCGGAAAAAGGGAATGAGGACGGATTGTTATTATTCCATGAAAACTATTTCCAGCACAATATACTGGAAGCCGGTGCACATTGGGTGGATTCTCCATGGAGAAGCAGCAATAACATCAATCAGACCGGATTTCCTGAACCTGCTCCATTTGCCGGAGACAAACGAATTTTTGTAGCAGATATGTTCTATGATATCAGTCATCCTGTTCGCCGTGAACTGCACAGACAATATATCCGTCAGTGCTTGAATAACTTCGCGGACAATTCGAATGTTATTCAGTTGACAAGTGCCGAATTTACAGGTCCGTTGCACTTCGTACAATTTTGGTTAGACATGATAGCCGAATGGGAAACTGAAACCGGAAAGAAAGCGAAAGTAGCATTAAGTACAACGAAAGATGTACAAGATGCAATCCTTGCAGATCCCAAACGCGCTGCCGTAGTAGATATTATTGATATCCGGTATTGGCATTATAAGACGGATGGAATCTTTGCGCCGGAAGGTGGAAAAAATATGGCACCACGTCAACACATGCGTAAGATGAAAGTAGGAAAGGTGACTTTCACAGAAGCATATAAAGCTGTCAATGAGTATCGTCAGAAATTTCCTCAAAAGGCAGTGACATTCTATGCACAGAATTATCCGGCTATGGGATGGGCTGTATTCATGGCAGGAGGTTCATGTCCTGTAATTCCGTGCACAGATAAAGCATTCTTGAAAGATGCAGCAGCAATGGAAGTGGAAGAAACAAATACGGATGAGTATAAGAAAATGGTAAAATCTGATATTGGAAGTATCATTTATTCCAAGTCCGGAACAGAAATTCCTGTTCAATTATCGTCCGGAAAGTATGCATTAAAGTACATTCATCCAGCTTCCGGAAAGATTGAAACAATAAATAAATCATTGAAAATAAACGATTTATACAATCTAAAGGTACCAGATAAGAAAGAAGGTATTTATTGGTTTCACAAGCTATAAAACAGAAAATCCCGTTGAAGACTATTCAACGGGATTTTTGCTTTTTATAGGTAATTTCTCGTAAAAGAGTGTTATAAAACATGATACTTGTTTTTTCAATCCACAAACCAGATTTTACCTAATGTTACGGTCGATACTGCTTAGTTTTGCAACATCAAATCAATCGAATTAATGCTATGATGGAACAGACTAATAATTCAACCGACACTTTACTCGCTTCTTTTCAAGCGGGAAACATGGCAGCTTTTTCACAGCTGTATAACTTGCACATCAACGTCCTTTTTAATTACGGATTGAAGTTGACCATTGATAAAGAGTTACTGAAAGATTGCATTCACGACATCTTCGTGAAACTCTATACAAAGAGAGATGAATTAGGAACAATCGATAATTTGAGATCTTATTTATTCATCTCCTTAAAGAATAAGTTGTGTGATGAACTTCGCAGACGTATGTATATGTCTGATACGGTAGTAGAAGAAGTTAGCTTATCCACTCCTACAGATGTAGAAGATGATTATATGGCAAAAGAGCAACGCAATAATGAATTTTCATTGGTTAAACGTCTGCTGGATCAATTATCTCCCCGTCAGCGTGAAGCGCTTACATTATATTATATAGAAGAAAAGAAATACGAGGATATCTGCGAGATTATGAATATGAATTATCAGTCTGTACGCAACCTGATGCATCGCGGATTGACAAAGTTGCGTAGTCTGGCGAGTTAATTTTAGTAAAAAAGGTAAATTGGTTGAGTACATAGACAAGATAATGCCGTCCTACTTATGTAAACGCTTAAAAAGGATGCGATATGTGCTCAAAGGTAATGGATTTTTTGACGGATGATGATTTTATCAACTATGTGCTAGGTGTAACTCCGCAATCAGCTTCCCAATGGGAAACTTATTTCAGAGAGCACCCGGAAGAGATGGCAGATGCAGAAGAAGCTAAAGCGATATTATTGGCTCCGGCAAATGTAGACTGTGACTTCTCAATAGTTGAAAATAACGAATTGAAAGATAGGATCATTAGTAGTATAAAAGATTTTTCGAGTATTTTGTAGATAGGTTAGTTAAGATAAAGTAGTTAGGTTAGTTAAGGCATTAAAAGATTGACGCAGTCTTTCACAGGAGGTTTAGCTTTAAACACTGTGAAAGACTGCGTTTTTATTTGTCCGGTTCAGGTTTCGCTGCGGACTCCCGAATATCGAAAGCGCTACTGAAACTGACTATTAATACGATACATCCACCCAATATGCCGATAAGCATATAAGCGATACGGATATCGAACGCCTGCGAAATGGCACCGATAAGTAGGGGAGCAATCAACGAACCTATAAAACTGATACTTGACAGAATGGTGAGTGCAATACTGACCGGTGTTTTTGATTTGGCTCCCACGAAGCTGTACAAAGTAGGCACAATGCAGGAAATACCCAAGCCAACCAGCATGAAACCCAAAGAATTGATGATTACTTTCATGGCCATAGCTTCGAAAACTCCTCCTAACAGGGCAGAAACAAAGAAGCCGATACAGATAAAGCTGCCCGCCAGTTGCAGGACTTTCTTCTTTCCCCAAAGTTGATAAGCGTAGTTAGTCAGGAAACGGCCCGTTGCCATCATAATCATAAATACAAGAAAACCGATTTGCAATGATTTAGGTACGTGAACCACTGATTCGAAATAAACGGCACTCCAGTCGAACATCGCGCTTTCTACAATCAGCGCAAACAGTCCGACAAGTCCTAACTGCAAAAGCAACATTTCCGGTTTTTGAAATAACAGGCGAAAGCCATTGGGAGCTTTGGCTGTATTTCTTTCCTTCGTCTTTGTATCAGAAACTTCCGCTTCCTGCGGTGCGCTCTCCTGCAAATATTTTCGCCCGGAAAGTGCAATTATAAGGATGATTATAAATATCAGTGTATAATGCCAGATGGGGGAGACTCCTGCCAAAATCATCACGAAGCCGATAAGTGCTCCTGCGCATGCCCCCAGACTCCATCCTCCATGAAAAGTGGCCATAATGGTTTTACCATACAAACGTTCCACCTCAATACCTTGTGTATTGAATGATATATCGCACAAATTCCAGAACACTCCGAAGCAAAAGAGCAGAAAGCCTAAAAGATAGACCTCATGAGCCAGTCCGACACAAAGCAGGGATGAAGCGTATCCCAAGATGCTGACCTGTACCATGCTCCGGCTTCCTAACTTCGAAACAAGATAGCCAGCCAAGGGGATTGCGACAAATTTTCCGACAGGGATCATAAATAAAATCAATCCCCAGTAGAAAGCATAATTTGCAGCAAAAACGTCTTTAAAATCAGGGATTCGGCTAGCCCAACTTGCCATACAAAGTCCTTGGGCAAAGAAAAAAGTCAATATGGCAAAACGTATTCTCTCTTTTGGATGCGTAAATTGGTTATTCATGCATTTTTTATTTTTAATCACGGCAAAGGTATCTATTTTTTTTGTACTTTTGCGCCCGATTTAAAAATATCATATTCATGAAGACAGGCGAATCTTTATTATCCATAGGTAAATTTATTGCAGAATATTCAGCCCATTTAATGGGGGCCGGAGTACACACCTCGCGGGTAGTACGCAACACAAAGCGTATTGGAGAGGCTTTCGGACTAGATGTCAAATTAAGCGTATTTCATAGAAACATCATTCTGACTATTATAGATAAAGAAACAAACGAAGCTTGTAACGAGGTTATAGACATTCCTGCACACCCGATCAGTTTTGAACATAATTCAGAGTTAAGCGCATTGAGCTGGGAAGCAGTAGACAATCATTTGTCATTGGAAGAATTGAAAGACAAATACAAGAAGATTATTTCTGCTCCGCGGATACATCCGCTTTTCGTTTTACTACTGGTAGGATTTGCCAATGCGTCTTTCTGTAAATTGTTCGGCGGTGATTTAATTTCGATGGGAATTGTGTTCTCGGCTACCATTACAGGATTCTACCTGAAACAACAAATGCAAGCGAAAAAGATCAATCATTATGTTGTATTTATTGTTTCGGCTTTTGTTGCTTCCCTGTGTGCTTCCACCGCGCTGATTTTCGACACAACGTCGGAGATCGCAATGGCAACCAGCGTGCTTTATCTTGTGCCTGGGGTTCCCTTGATTAATGGCGTGATTGATGTAGTAGAAGGGTACGTTTTAACAGGATTTGCCCGTCTGACAGAGGCTTCTTTGTTGATTGTCAGCATCGCTATCGGACTTTCCTTCACATTATTAATGGTAAAAAACAGTTTAATTTGATATGATAGCACTTGACATTCTTACTGATGGATTTTTTGCAGCAGTAGCTGGTATAGGATTTGGTGCGATTTCCGATCCTCCTTTACGTGCATTCAAGATGATTGCCATACTGGCAGCATTGGGACACGCCTGTCGTTTTTGTTTAATGAACTATTTAGGCATGGATATTGCCACCGGTTCGTTGTTTGCCGGATTAGTCATCGGCTTCGGCAGTTTGTGGTTAGGGAAAAAAGTATATTGTCCGATGACGGTATTGTACATTCCGGCGTTACTTCCTATGATTCCGGGAAAGTTTGCATACAACATGGTATTTTCACTTATCATGTGTCTGCAAAATGTGAATGATCCGGATAAACTGGATAAGTTTATGTCGATGTTCTTCTCTAATACTCTGATAGCAAGTACAGTGATTTTTATGTTGGCGGTAGGAGCTACGTTCCCGATGTTCCTGTTCCCACATAGAGCCTTTTCATTAACAAGACACTAAAACGAACTTTTATGGAGATTTTTTGGAGAACAATTGCATATTATAATTCAGCTACCTGGCTTTTCCAGATAGTTATCATTCTGATTGGTATTGCATTGACCGGATTGCTTATCGGCAAACCACGTCCGTGGGTGAAAATGGCGATGAAGTTCTATATGATAGGTCTGTATACGTGGATTTCTCTAGTCTACTATTATATCTATTGTGAAGAACGTAGCTATAATGGCGTAATGGCTATGTTTTGGGGCGTTATGGCTATCATTTGGATTTGGGATGCGATTACGGGATATACTACCTTTGAACGTACTCACAAATATGATCTGCTGTCTTATGTCCTGTTGGCAATGCCTTTTATATATCCTTTGGTTTCATTGGCACGCGGTCTTTCATTCCCGGAAATGACTTCTCCGGTCATGCCTTGTTCGGTAGTTGTGTTTACTATCGGATTGTTATTGCTGTTTGCGCAAAAGGTCAATATGTTTTTGGTATTGTTCCTTTGCCACTGGTCACTGATCGGATTATCCAAAACTTATTTCTTTCAGATTCCGGAAGATTTCTTATTGGCAAGTGCCACAATCCCCGGCCTGTATCTTTTCTTCAGGGAGTATTTCCTGAATAATCTGCATGCCGACACCAAGCCGAAAGCAAAATATATCAATTGGCTATTGATAAGTGTTTGTGTCGGACTGGCCGTGTTGCTGACTACTACCATGTTTTTGGAATTAGTTCCGAAGAACTGATCCGGACACATAAAGATATTCAAACCGAAAAGAGGCCGTTCAAAAAAGCCTTGATCTTATAAAATCGTCCTTATTACGAGATAGACTGTAGTAAGGACGATTTTTCTTTTAGGAACTTGTGGAACAATTTCTTTTTTATATCGTATCGTTTACTTAATTGCGTAGAATATCCGTAAGGCATACTGCATCACTGCATCAGGCAACCATTTTTTACTCTTCGCAAACAATACCTGTATCCAGGGACCTACTTTCGTCCGAAAAGGAGGATTGGTACGTTCCACTATCTTACAGATGGCAGCCCCCAACTTCCGCGGATGGCATCCATTACGTTCTTCTTTTTCTATAATCTCCAATGATTTCAGAAAACTCTCTCCGTAATCGGCATCCAGTCTTGTCTGTTCGGAGATATTCCGGTTATCAGTAAATCCGGTGTTGAAGTCTCCCGGTTCTACTACACAAACCTTTATATGGAACGGATGAACCTCTAAAGCCAAAGCTTCGCTATATCCCTCGACTGCAAATTTCGAAGCAGAATAAAATCCCTGATAGGGGATTCCCATTACACCACCGATAGAACTGATATTGATAATCTTGCCCTTTCGCGCCTTTCGCATAGATGGCAATACAGCTTTACACATATTCACTACGCCGAAGAAGTTTGTATTCATTTGTATATTCACTTCTTCTTCAGTGGCAAGTTCCAATGCGCCGCCAATACCTATTCCGGCATTATTAATCAATACGTCAATCCGTCCCTGCTCCAATAGAATCCGCTCTACGGCCTGACATACGGAAAGGGAATTGGTAACATCGACAACAAGCATTTTTACATGATTCATGTCTTCAGCAGGTTTCCGGCTTGTTCCATAAACGATGTGCCCTTGTTCCGATAACATTTGAGCGGTAATCTTGCCGAATCCGGAAGATGCTCCGGTGATAAGTATGACTTGTGGTTGCATATTTCTTATTTGCGGTATGATACTAACTGCTCAATTATCGTTTCTCCAAGATAGCAGTCATTTCTTCCCGCCAATCCGCACCATTCTTCGGTTGGAACGTTTCAAATCCAAGTTCCTTGCCTATATGGATATTCGAAGCACCGTCATCTACAAATAAAGTTTCGGAAGGAATGATATTACAATCATTCACCATAAATTCGAAAATTTCCGGTGCAGGTTTCGTGTGACCGACCTGATAAGACAAATATAATTTGTCACAATAATCATTCAACGGCCTTTTCTTCGATGAGAAATCGGGGCTGCATGCCCACGACATAACAAAAGGATTGGTATTACTTAAAATATACACATGATATGACTTTCTCAATTCCAATATATAGTCGAGTTTATTTAGATTCACTTCGTTGAAAAAGCCCAGCCATGCCTGTTTGGTTTCCTCCATCGTCAATGGACGGCCACATAAATCCCCCAGTTGTTTCCGAAACTCATCCGCGCTTAGCTTTCCTTCTTCCAGTTCTTGAAAAATTCCAGTCTGGTGATATTTATCCAGCCGGGTATCAGCATCTGCCAGTCCCAGTTTGATAAATGCCTGAACCGCTTTGTCACGATCAATATCTACAATCACTCCTCCAAAATCAAATACAATGTTTTTAATCATGATATATAATTTTCTTGTTTGCTACAAAGATACGGCTTATCTTCTTAATTAATAGCCCGCAACGGCTTGATATTTGTCAAAAAAACATAGTGACGCTATCCGTGTCAAATAGCGTCACTATAACACCCGGATAGTGTCGCTATAAGGGCAGGATGGCGTCACTATACTTTTTGTATGCTTATGGAGGAATAAATTCCGATTATTATCTATCTTTTCACCTTTCCTTGAAGCGACTTGTTTGTTGATGTCTTGAGATGGTAAATGATTGCATTGTTTCATCACAATGTACGTTAGTACTATTATTCCCATATATTATGGGAAAGTATTCTCTCATATTAAGAAAATAAATTCCCATAATATGGGAGACTATTTTCCCACAATATATGGAACAAATGGAACAATACAGGTGAAAGAACAAAAGAAAGGAACTACCCCAAACGACTATACAGGAAACATATTCTTTTGTTCTTCTGTCTAAGATGGATAAACCATACAGAAATAAGCTAAAATTGAAGAAACAATAGCACTGCAGAATAAATAAATTCTCCTAGTTACTAATAGGGTTTAGGCAACATATAGTACATACCAGTTTGTGGTCAATGTCTTCTGTACTTTATCGGCCATTAAATAAAATAAATCCTTCTAATATCATTAATATTTCCAAAAAGAGCATTCATATAAGATAAATTATTGTTTCTTTTGTCCTAATGAAATGAAAGTTGGGAAATAGTATGAATAATAACATTGATATAAAAACGCTGGAGGCCTTTCAGGATGGGAATCACAAGGCCTTTGAGACTATTTTTATAGCATACTACAACAAAACCAAAACATTCATTGACGGATATATAAAATCGGAACCCGATGCGGAAGAGCTGACAGAGGATTTATTTGTCAATCTTTGGATCAATCGTCATTCCATTGATACGTCTAAATCATTCAATTCTTATTTGCACACCATTGCAAGAAATGCAGCCATCAACTTCCTGAAACATAAATATGTGAGCGATGCCTATCTGAACAACCTGGATACAGAATATAGCTCTACTTCCGAAGAAGACCTTATTGCCAAGGAACTGGAAATGCTAATTGACAAACTTGTTGGGGGAATGCCCGAACAACGGAGAATGATTTATACATTGAGCCGTAACGAAGGATTATCCAATGCCGAGATTGCCGAACGCCTGAATACTACCAAAAGAAATGTTGAAAGCCAGTTAAGCCTTGCTTTGAAAGAAATACGGAAGGCTATTTCCTGTTTTTTGGTATCATTATTATAGGAGCATTTTTGTCTTTATCCTGCTTTTTTCAAAAAAAGATTCATTTTCTTATTGAGCTTTTTGCCACCAAACTGTATATATAGTAAAGTGCAGCAAAAATGAAGAAGAGTAATATCAGTAAAATCATCAAAATGTTCCTCTCCGCCCGCTTTCCGTCTGAAACGGAAGAGAAAGTGCAGAAATGGATCATCAAAGATAAAAATCAGCAGGCGAAAATTAAAGCTTCATTGGATTATTGGAATGAATTGGACGTAGAAGCCGATTCGAATACTTATGCTTCATTGGAACGGGTAAATTTAAGAACGGGATATAATAAGGAACATCTGACCAACATAGCTTCTTATCAGAAGTTCGCTCGTATTGCTGCTGTTATTGTTCCTTTGTTTTTATTTGCAGGAGGAATGTTCTACTATCTTTCTCTCCAAAACGAAATGATAGAAGTATCCGTTGCCTACGGAGAACAGAAACGCCTGATATTGCCGGACAGTTCGGAAGTATGGTTGAACGCGGGAAGTACCATTTTATACCCGGAAACTTTTGCCAAAGATAAACGCTTGGTCATGCTTGACGGTGAAGCTTATTTCTCTGTCAAAAAAGATACTGCATGTCCTTTTATAGTAGAAGCCTCCCAACTTTCGGTGAAAGTTCTTGGAACCAGATTCAACGTGAAAGCCTATCCTAATGATGAGAAAATAACAACTACCCTGACTAGCGGTAAGGTGGAAGTGAGTGTTCAAGCGCAACCTCCCCATATACTAAAGCCTAATGAACAACTTACATACGACAAAAAATCATCAGACATCCATATATCAGTGATAAATACGAATGATACCAACTGCTGGATGGTAGGGAAACTGGTCTTTACCAATGCCAGTGCCGGAGAAATATTCCGAACCCTGGAAAGGCACTATAACACCACGATTGATAATACAGCAAATATCCCTACATCGAAACGATATACAGTCAAGTTTCTGAAAGATGAAAGCCTGGATGAAATTCTGAATATATTGAAAGATATAATCGGATTTGATTATCAGCAGTATGAAAAGAAAATAGTAGTAACCCAACCATAAAAAGAAACAGCCTATGAATAAAAAGAACCGGGAAGCTGCTTGAGACCCTCTTCCCAGTTCTGAAATGTCTACCCTCATTCAACAAGTGACGTAAAATGAAGTATCAACATACAAATATAGAATAATGAATCGAATAAATACGAAGAAACGGGCAGCTAAGCTCGCCATTTTTTTATTTTTTACTTTTCTCTCTCTTACAACTGTTGCACAGAATAAAGAAAAAAAGATTACCATACAAAATAAAAATATCTCATTAAAAGAGGCTTTTGCACAAATAGAGACACAAACCGGATATAGCATCGCTTATGAACAATCGAAGCTGGATATCGAAAAGAAGCAATCTTTATCTCTCAAAAATGTAGCTGTCGACAAAGCTATGATCCAACTATTGAAAGGAACGGGATATGCATATAAAATAAAAGGATATCATATTATTATCTCTTTGCAGGATAACAAGCAAAGGCCCGCCAACAATGATACACAAAAGCTGACTCAAACCATAAGAGGAATCGTTGTTGATTCCAAAACCAATACACCGATAGAATATGCCTCCGTATGTATAACAGAAGATCCCTCACGGGGAGGTTCGACTGACGAACGGGGAAATTTCCGAATTAATAATGTCCCGGTAGGACGTTATAATATTCAGGCAACTTTCATGGGGTATCGCTCAAGTATCATCACCGAAGTATCTGTCACTTCATCCAAAGAAGTATTTGTAGAGATTCCCATGGATGAAAATGTGCAGGATTTGGCTGAAGTGCTTGTCAAACCGGAAATAAAAAAAGACCGGACTGTCAACCCGATGACCATCACAGGAGGACGTATGATTAGTATCGAAGAAGCGTCACGATTTGCCAATGGCTTTGACGATCCTGCACGGTTGAGTTCTGCATTTGCAGGAGTAGCGGGAGATGTTGGCACCAATGCGGTTGCCATTCGGGGAAACGCTCCACAATTTACCCAATGGAGACTGGAGGGAATTGAAATACCTAATCCTACCCATTTTGCCGATTTATCAGGCTTGGGGGGAGGATTCCTGTCTGGTTTGAGTACGCAAGTCATCGGCAACTCCGATTTCTACAACGGAGCTTTCCCCGCAGAATACAGCAATGCCTTATCAGGAGTTTTTGATATGCATCTGCGAAATGGTAATAATCAGAAGTACGAACACGCTTTTCAGGTTGGACTTATGGGGATAGATTTGGCTTCGGAAGGTCCTATCAATAAAAAGCGGGGAAGTTCCTACCTGGTTAATTACCGTTTTTCCACCACTTCACTGGCATCGGGCAATGACATTAACCTGAAATATCAGGATTTAGCCTTTAAACTGAATTTTCCCACACGTAAAGCCGGAACCTTCTCGATCTGGGGATTAGGATTGATCGACAGGAACAAGGCAGAGGCTTTGGATCGTTCCGAATGGGAAACAATGGGAGACCGATCGTCGGGATCTAACAAATTGGATAAACTGGCAGGCGGGTTAACTCATAAATATGTAATTAATGAAAATACCTATATCCGTTCTTCTCTATCTGCAACCTATTCTAAAGATCATTCACTAGTCGACTTACAGACTGACGATGGAACCATTGTACAAGTGGGAGATATTCAAAACAGCAGATGGAATTTTGTGTTCAATTCTTATCTGAACAAGAAATTCAGTTCGAGGCATACCAATAGAACAGGGATTACCATTACGGAACTTAAATATGATCTTGATTATAAAGTCAGTCCTTCTTTTGGATTAAACCAACCAATGGAGCAGCTTTCGAGAGGTAGTGGAGAAAGTACAGTTCTTTCGGCGTATAGCAGTTCGGTAATCAATTTGAGCAATAACCTGACAACCAGTTTGGGAGTTACCGGACAATACTTTACTTTAAACAAGAACTGGTCGATAGAACCGAGAGTCGCGCTCAAATGGGAAATAAATCCTGCACACTCTTTAGCAGTAGCTTACGGTTTGCATAGCCATAGGGAAAGGCTCGATTATTACTTTGTTGAACAGGTAATCAATGGTAAAAAGGAGTCAAACCGATACTTGGATTTTTCTAAAGCACATCATTTCGGATTTACTTATGACTGGAATATCAATCAGAGTCTGCATCTGAAAATAGAACCCTATTATCAACACCTGTTCCATATACCGGTGGAAAAGAATTCTTCTTTTTCGATTATTAATTACGAAGAATTCTATTTAGACCGGATCCTGACAAGCACCGGAACAGCGAAAAACTATGGAATAGATATAACATTGGAGCAGTACATGAAAAATGGTTTCTACTATATGATTACAGGTTCATTATTCAAGTCGAAGTATAGGGGAGGAGACCGTATCTGGCGAAATACAAGACTGGACAAAAGTTATTTAGTGAACTTGCTCGCCGGAAAAGAATGGATGGTCGGCAGGCTCAAACAAAATGTATTAAGTATAAACGGACGCCTGTTTTTTCAAGGAGGAGGACGCTATACTCCTGTGGATGAAGAAAAAAGCCAGGAAGAACGCGACATCGTTTTTGACGAAAGCAAGGCATATACCAAACGATTCAATCCTTCCATCAACGGTGATGTCTCTATCAGCTTCCGAATCAATAAGAAAAGAGTGTCTCATGAGTTCTCTCTAAAGATACTGAATGTAGGTATGCGCACCGGAATGCATTTCTATGAATACAATGAAAGAACAAGTGTAGTAGAAGAAAAAGACGGATCGGGATTGATCCCGAACATCAGCTACAAAATTTATTTCTAAAGAACTGAATAAGAAAAAGGTTTGTTCACACAATAGACTGACACCCAACAGACAACTGCTTTCAGTAATTATGGTATAACAATCTGTAATCTATATACTAACGAGCTCCCTGAATACCTGTATATTTGCTGCGTGAAATAATTTAGTTATTAACTATATGCGTATTATATTCAAGAAATTCAAAACACGTATGATTGTAGGATGTATATTAGCTGTAATAGCGTTGCTGGCTGTGTCAGTCATTGTTTTTATCAATCAACCCAGCTTCGGCAGAACTCCTCGCGGGGAACGGCTGGAGAGAGTCATGAAATCTCCTAATTATAGAAACGGAGAATTTAAAAACCTGCACGAGACCCTATTGATGACTTCCGATAAGGGGCGTTTTAGGGGAATCTGGGAGTTCATTTTCAGAAAGATAGATGGTCTGCGTCCCGAACAGGCCGTCAAAACAATAAAGACGGATTTACGAAAGATTGACCGTAATGAAGAAATATTGGTATGGTTCGGACACTCATCTTATCTTATTCAAACGGGGGGAAAGCGAATATTGGTTGATCCGGTATTCTGTATCGCTTCTCCCGTATCTTTTGTCAACAAGCCCTTCAAAGGTACGGAACTTTATACACCGGATGATATGCCGGAGATTGATTATCTGGTGATTAGTCACGATCATTGGGATCATTTGGATTACAACACGGTCAAAAAACTACAAGACCGGATTGGAGCAGTAATTTGCCCGTTGGGTGTCGGTGAACATTTTGAATACTGGGGATTCGACAAAGAGCGTATAGTAGAACTTGACTGGAATGAAGATGCACGTCTTGCTCCCGGTTTTATGATACATTGTTTGCCAGCCCGTCATTTCTCCGGCCGCGGACTTACTGCCAACCAATCACTTTGGGCTTCTTTCCTGTTGGAAGCTCCTTCACAAAAGATATACATTGGCGGAGACGGAGGATATGATACGCATTATGCGGAAATAGGCAACCGTTTCCCCGATATCGACCTTGCAATCCTTGAAAACGGGCAATATAACGAAGAGTGGAGCTTAATTCATCTCATGCCCCAATATATGGCACAGACAGCCAGAGACTTAAAAGCGAAGAAAGTCCTGACCGTACATCATTCTAAATATGCGTTAGCCAAACATCGCTGGGACGAGCCTTTGAAGAATGCAGAAGAGATGAAGAATAAAGATTCCCTGAATGTATTGATTCCGGAGATCGGAGAGGTCGTGACATTAGAAAAATAGTTCTTTACCCGATACGGTTAAACGTTTCTTTTCTATTATCAGTAAAATTGGTAAAACATTCTGTAATCTGTATAGTTGAAAAACAAATTTCCCTGATTAAATTTGCAACGTTGAAATACATCAGGTTCAATCCAGACTGTTTTGGACATTTAGAGATAACTACTATAAATTGAAAATTAAAAAGTTTATGCTACGTACTATTAGACTTTCAGCCGCTATTGTGTGCTTTACGCTTATTACCCTGCTTTTTCTCGACTTCACGGGTACATTGCACACATGGTTCGGATGGTTGGCGAAAATTCAATTTCTGCCGGCTTTATTAGCCTTGAATATAGGTGTCGTATTGTTTTTAGTTGTGCTTACATTCCTGTTCGGGCGTATCTATTGCTCCGTTATCTGTCCGCTGGGAGTGTTTCAGGACATCGTTTCGTGGATATCCGGTAAGCAAAAGAAAAACCGATTCCGCTATTCACCGGCAATGAAGTGGTTGAGGTATGGCGTTTTAGGCGTGTTCATTATAATGATGGTTGCAGGGCTGAATTCTTTGGCCATCTTGCTGGCTCCGTATAGTGCTTATGGACGGATAGCTTCCAGCCTTTTCGCGCCGGTTTGGCAATGGGGAAACAACCTGTTGGCATACTTTGCCGAACGAATGGATAGTTATGCTTTTTATGAGGTAGATGTATGGATGAAGAGCCTTCCAACGCTGATTATTGCCGTTGTTACTCTCATTGTCCTTTTCATTCTGGCGTGGCGTAATGGACGGACGTATTGCAATACCATCTGTCCGGTGGGTACTGTATTGGGATTTATATCCAAATATGCGATATTCAAACCGGTGATTGATACTTCCAAATGCAATAGTTGCGGTTTATGTGCCCGTAATTGCAAAGCATCGTGTATCAATTCAAAAGCTCATGAAATTGATTATAGTCGTTGTGTGACTTGTATGGATTGCATCGGAAAGTGTAAGCATGGAGCCATCAAATACTCTCGACGGATACCAAAAAACGAAACAGCTACAAGCGAAGATATGAAAGCAAAGTCTGTCACTACCGAACAGATTGATAATACCCGCCGCAGTTTCCTTTCAGCATCAGCTATCTTAGCGACAACTTCTGTCCTGAAAGCACAGGAAAAGAAAGTGGACGGCGGGTTAGCCACTATTGAGGATAAGAAGATCCCGAACAGAGAAAATCCGATTTATCCTCCCGGTGCATTAAGCGCACGTAATTTCACTCAACATTGCACGGCCTGCCAATTATGTGTATCTGTTTGCCCCAACCAGGTGTTGCGTCCTTCAGACAATCTGATGACGTTGATGCAACCGGAGATGTCGTATGAACGCGGGTATTGCCGTCCCGAATGTACCAAGTGTTCGGAGGTTTGTCCGGCTGGTGCCATTCATTTGACCAGTCTTGCCGAGAAATCGGCTATTCAGATCGGACATGCCGTATGGATTAAAGAGAACTGTGTGCCTTTGACGGATGGAATGGAGTGTGGCAACTGTGCCCGCCATTGCCCGACAGGTGCCATACAAATGGTGGCTTCCGATCCTGACAAAGCGGATTCTCTGAAGATTCCGGTAGTGAATGTAGAAAAATGCATTGGTTGTGGAGCGTGTGAAAACCTTTGTCCATCCCGTCCTTTTAGTGCCATTTATGTGAGCGGACATCAGATGCACAGAATTATTTGATCTAAATCAGTATAAGATTATGGAAGAAAAAAATAAAAAAGATATAAATAGAAGAGATTTTATTAAGATCGTAGGTATCAGTACAGCCACATCGACAGGTCTGCTATACGGATGCTCTTCAAAGGGGACTACTTCTTCAAGTAGCGCGACAGGAGAAGGAGAGGTGCCCACCGATAAAATGACTTACCGCACATCTCCAACCACCGGTGACCGTGTTTCGCTTTTGGGATATGGTTGTATGCGTTGGCCGCTCAAACCTGCTCCCGACGGTAATGGTGAGGTTATCGACCAGGATGCCGTCAATGGATTGATAGATTATGCAATCGCTCATGGAGTAAACTATTTCGATACATCTCCGGCGTATGTACAAGGATTTTCCGAAAAGGCAACAGGTATTGCATTGAGTCGCCATCCCCGTGATAAATATTACATCGCTACCAAATTGTCTAATTTCTCTCCTGATACATGGTCTCGCGAAGCCTCGCTCAAGATGTACCACAAATCGTTTACGGAGCTACAAGTCGACTACATTGATTATATGTTGCTCCACGGCATCGGCATGGGAGGAATGGAAGCCCTTAAAGGACGATACCTGGATAACGGAATACTTGATTTTCTGGTTAAAGAGCGTGAAGCCGGACGTATCCGGAATCTCGGATTTTCTTACCATGGTGATATTGAGGTATATGATTATCTGCTCTCACGACACGATGAATTTAAATGGGATTTTGTACAAATACAACTCAATTATGTAGACTGGAAACATGCCAAAGAGACCAATACTCGAAATACGGATGCGGAATATCTCTATGGCGAACTGACCAAACGGGGGATTCCTGCCATCATTATGGAACCACTTTTGGGAGGACGTTTATCCAAGCTGAATGATAATCTGGTGGCACGGCTCAAACAACGTCGTCCGGAAAACAGTGTCGCTTCCTGGGCTTTCCGTTTTGCCGGTTCATTCCCGGATATTTTGACTGTATTAAGTGGTATGACTTACATGGAGCATCTGCAGGATAATCTTCGCACTTATTCTCCTTTGGAACCGTTGACAGAGGAGGAAAAAGAATTCCTCGAAGAAACGGCACAATTAATGCTGAAGTATCCTACTATCCCTTGCAACGACTGCAAATATTGTATGCCATGTCCGTATGGGCTGGATATACCTGCTGTATTATTACATTACAACCGTTGTGTCAATGAAGGTAATGTCGCCAGAAGCGGACAGGATGAAAATTATGCGAAAGCCCGACGCGCTTTTCTTGTCGGATATGACCGTAGCGTGCCCAAACTTCGACAGGCAAGTCATTGCATCGGTTGCAATCAGTGTGTGGCTCATTGCCCGCAAAACATTGATATTCCGAAAGAACTGCACCGGATAGACCTGTTTGTAGAACAATTGAAACAAGGTACTTTATAAAAGAAACGATGGAAGAATTAATCAATCTATTACATACGAGAGGATATTCCTGTACCATTGCCAACGAAGGAAAAATCCGCACTTTCACTCAACGCGGCGTAGCCGATCTCTATGATTTGCTAACACAGGAACCGGAATTCCTTAAAGGAGCTTTGATTGCCGATAAAGTGGTTGGTAAGGGAGCTGCCGCCTTGATGATTCTGGGTGGTATAAAGGAATTATATACGGATATTATCAGTACTAAGGCTTTGGAGCTATTCCGGAAATCAAATGTGAAAGTTGATTTTGCGCAGGAAGTTGCTTTTATCCGGAACCGCGATCGTACGGGAGTATGTCCTGTAGAAACAATGTGTAGCGAAGTGGAATCAGCAGAAGAAATATTACCGCTGATCCGCGATTTCCTGGAAAAAATCAGAAGTAGGAAGTAAAAAAAGAGATAACTGAAACACGAAATAAAGTATGAGAAGAAATACAGCCTGTTTATTCCTGTTCGGTAGTTTGCTTTCCCTCTCGGGAATGGCACAAACTAAGAGAGACAGTACACAGGTCGGAAGAAATTATGTGATTGATGAAGTTGTAGTCACCGGGACACGTAATGAGACAGATGTACGTCATCTTCCGATGACGATTTCCGTAGTCAGTAGACAACAGATTGAGAAAAGATATGAACCTTCTCTGTTGCCGTTATTGACGGAGCAGGTGCCGGGATTATTCACTACCAGTCGTGGCGTCATGGGGTACGGTGTATCCGGCGGAGCTGCGGGAGGCATGAGTCTGCGAGGTATCGGTGGTAGTCCGACAGCAGGATTATTGGTATTGATTGATGGTCATCCACAGTATATGGGGTTGATGGGACATCCGATAGCGGATGCTTACCAATCTATGATGGCGGAGAAAGTAGAAGTGTTACGAGGCCCCGCATCCGTGCTTTATGGTTCGAATGCAATGGGTGGAGTGATTAATATTGTCACCCGCAAGGAACAGGAAGAAGGCGTAAAGACAAATATGCAAGTGGGATACGGCTCATACAACACATTACAGACTGAATTTTCCAACCGTGTCAAAAAGGGACGTTTCAGTAGTGTCGTAACCGGCTCCTATAATCGTACGGACGGACATCGCCCCGATATGAAGTTCGAGCAATATGGTGGATATGCAAAATTAGGCTATGATATCAGCTCTTTCTGGAAGTTATGGGGAGATGTAAACGTGACTCACTTTAATGCTTCTAATCCGGGGACTATTCAGGTACCATTAATCGACAACGATTCACGCATCACTCGTGGAATGACTTCGTTTGCTTTAGAGAATCATTATGAGAAGACTTCGGGGGCTTTGAGCTTTTTCTATAACTGGGGACGGCATAAAATCAATGATGGTTATCAGATAGGAAAAGAACCGCAAAAGTCACATTTCAACTCCAAAGATAAGATGCTGGGGGTATCGTGGTATCAAAGTGCCACTCTCTTTACCGGCAACCGTTTGACCATAGGAATGGATTATCAGCACTTTGGAGGTGAATCGTGGAACAAGGTTATAGCTACAGGTGAACATACTCCGGGAGTAGACAAGCAAATGGATGAATTTGCCGGATACGTTGATTTCCGTCAGGATATCAGCAGTTGGTTCTCACTGGACGCAGGTATTCGTGTAGACCATCATTCGCATGTAGGTACTGAATGGATTCCACAAGGTGGATTGGCCTTTCATTTACCGAAGAATGGGGAACTTAAAGCAATGGTTAGCAAAGGATACCGTAATCCGACAATTCGTGAAATGTATATGTTTCCTCCTGCCAATCCGGAACTAAAACCGGAGAAACTGATAAGTTACGAACTTTCATACTCACAACGTCTGTTGGAAGGCGCGTTATCCTACGGAGTCAACCTTTATTATATCAATGGGGATAATGTGATTATGTCAAACGGTTTGGTTCCTCCATTGAATATTAATTCCGGCGAAATAGAAAACTGGGGTATGGAAACCAACATTGGTTATCGCATAAATTCACATTGGAATGTCAATGCCAATTATAGCTGGCTTCACATGGAAAATCCTGTTCTTGCTGCTCCCGAACATAAATTGTATGCAGGCCTCGATTATACTTCCGGACGTTGGAGTGTATCAACGGGTATACAATATGTGAAGGGACTTTATACTTCTGTAATATTAAACAACGAACAACAAGATAGTTTTGTCTTATGGAACCTTCGGGGAAATTATCGTCTCTGTCGTTTCGCTAATCTTTTTGTGAAAGGAGAAAACCTGCTGGCGCAACGCTATGAAATAAATGCAGGTTATCCCATGCCTAAAGCCACGTTTATGGGTGGTATTAATTTGAACTTTTAAATAATAAAACGAATATGGAATCGACTACTGTAAAACTCTATTCGCTGAACTATAGCGATGTGAAAACTTATTTGGCAGCCTTGTTATTCATCATTGGCAACATTCTTTTTCCCCAATTTTTTCATCTCATACCTCAAGGAGGAATAACCTGGTTGCCTATTTATTTCTTCACGCTGATCGGAGCTGCCAAGTATGGTTGGAAGGTGGGGCTGTTGACCGCTGTTCTTTCACCTATTATCAACTCCTTGCTCTTTGGTATGCCGATGCCGGTCGTATTGCCTGCAATTTTATTAAAATCGGTATTACTCGCCATTGCCGCCGGTTGGGCTACACAACACTTCGGACGTATTTCCATACCGGTATTGGTTGGCGTGGTACTTACTTATCAAGTTGTAGGAACATTGGGAGAGTGGATATATATAGGTAATTTCTACAATGCCATTCAGGATTTCCGTATTGGAATTCCCGGAATGTGTCTGCAAGTATTCGGAGGTTATTTATTCATTCGATATTTGATTCGCAAATAACATTCTGGTTAATAACCACTTTTCCAAGAAGAAAATATAATTCTTAAAGAAAAAAAGTTCTCCTCTGTTATAGATATTATAATGGAGGAGAACTTTTTAAAATAAAACTTATCTATTCGCTTTTTATTGATCAATCTTCTTCGTCAGCTTCCAGATCAACAGTGGGATTTCCTCCTTCTTTAGCATATCTGCTCGGACTCATTTTATAGTATTTTTTGAATACTTCCCGGAAATATTTAGTATCAGAAAATCCAACCATGTCTGAAATTTCATTGATAGCATATCCGCCCTCTTTCAACAACTGTGTAGCACGTTTCAAACGCATCACCCGGATAAATTCAGTCGGAGACTGTCCTGTCAACGCTTTCAACTTACAATAAAAACTGGTACGGCTCATGCCGCTTGATTCGCAAAGTATATCAACGGAAAATTCCGGATTATTTATATTCTCGTCCACAATTTTCTTTGCATTTGATATAAACTTCCAATCAAGACTGTTGGTACCGTTTGCAGACGGAACCATTGATTTCACTTCTATATCCAGATTAGCATATCTCATACGCAACAGCTCCCGATTTGCCAATAAATTGGCGATATTCGCCCGTAATATTTTCACGCTGAAAGGTTTGATGAGATATTCGTCCGCGCCAATCGACAGTCCATCCAGAATATTGTTTTCTTCCCCTAAAGCTGTGAGCAACAACACAGGAATATGTGAAATCTCAATATCACTTTTGATAGCAACACACAATTCATCTCCCCGCATTTCCGGCATCATGATATCAGAAAGAACCAGTTCCGGCCAAAATTCTTTGATAATAATCAATGCTTCCTTTCCATTAGCGCAAGCTTGTACATTATATATAGAAGATAATGAGCTGACCAGATAAGAGCGTAACTCATCATTGTCTTCTACAACAAGAATCCGTCGCAAATTCGGATCATCTATCGTAACGGTTGTCTTTGCCGGAACATTCGGAGCGGGCAGTACAGGAGCCAACGCTTCAAACTTAGAGGGTGCTTCATCACTGATACTTTCAGAGGTCTTATTCTTTTTCGGAAAAACAATTTTGATTGTCGTACCTTGATGCTCAACACTCTCCACACTAATTTTACCTCCATGAAGGCTGACCAGTTTTCCTACCAACATCAATCCGATACCACTACCCGTCACTTTAGAGTTAATGGCATTGCTGGCACGGAAATGAAGTTTAAACAACTTACTTTGTTCACTGGCAGGAATACCTATACCGGTATCCTTGATTATCACTTTCCATGAATCGTTCGTATCGGATACGGAAATGCTGACCTTTCCATTTTCCGGAGTATATTTTAGCGAGTTCGATATTATATTCTTCAAAATAGAATCCATCTTCTCCTTATCAAACGATACATTCATATAGCTGAAAGTACTCTCATATGTATATTCAATACGCCTAATGGCCGCATAAGAAGAGAATGAATCATATATTTCATTCATATAGGTATTCAATTCATATTCGGAAACACTCATTTTAGAGGAATATACATCTGTTCGCTCAAAATTAATCAGATTGCTGACCAGTCGTAAAAGAACTTCCACATTCCTCAATGCAATGTTCGTACGGGTTATTCCATTGTCGGTAAGCGTCTCTTCTTCCAATAATTCCTCCAAAGGTGCTTTTATTAAAGTTAATGGAGTACGTATATCATGGGCCGTATTGATGAAGAACTGCGTTTTTTCATCAGATATATTCTTTTGCTTTCTTAGATTTATCACACGCAGAATAAAATAAAATCCCCCGATTACCAATAGGATATAGCACAGGATAGCCCACCAACTCGACCAATAAGGTTGTGTGATGATAATTTTCATAGTACGTTCCTGAAAAACAATGTCATGTTCTTCTCCAGATACTGCACGCACATGAAGGGTATATTTACCCGGAGGCAAATTGGTGAAACGAATCAAATTATTTGCTCCCGGTTGGGTCCATTTCTCATAAAACCCTTCTAATTTCCATGAATATAATGCACTTCCGGGAGAATCATAATTGATTGTAGAAACTTCAAATGAAAACGTATTTTCATCATATGCCAGCTCTAATACATCTGTCCTATCAATACTCTTCTGTAAAGGGGAATCCTTGACACCCGGATAAACAGGTTGATAAGACAGATGAAAGTCGCTAAATACCAACCTGGAGAACTTATAATCCGGGAATTTCACATTCATCGGAAGTTCAATTGCTCCATCCGTACTACCGAATACAAAGTTTTTATTTTTACGCACCGTTCCTGCTGCTGCGTTAAAGTATGCAGGCAACAAGCCTTCTCCTTTGGTCCAATTACGAAATATCTTTTCTTTAGTATAAAAACAGGTTATTCCGTTCTCCGTACTCATCATTATACGTCCATCCACTTCCGGCAATATTGTAAATATTCTGTTTGAAACTAAAGCAGAATTATCAGAAAAATAATGTTCGAAAGTCATATTTTGAGGATTATAGATAAATACTCCCATACCATTTGTCCCGATATATAACAGCCCATTATCTGCCTGATAAAGCGTATTAATATAAGTAATGCCTATCTCCATTTCAATATACTGATATTCACCAGTATTTCGATTCAATAAATACACCCCAATAGCAGTTCCGATCCACATATTATCTTTGTCTTTTTCAACAATTGATGTAATGGAATTCAATCCCGGATATAAACGTGCATTGTTAGTCTCCAGATCAAAACATTTTAGATTATAATAGCCTCCCGACCAGATATACCCTCTCGAATCTTTAACTATATCACGAATATATTTATCCGGACGCATATTGACATGAGAAAGAAGGTAAGGAGAAAAATATTCAACTGATAGAGTTTTTTTGTTTATTTTATAAATACCGGAAGTATATCCTCCTGCCCATATAACACCAGGAGACACTTCACATAGAGTAATAAAAATATGATTCTTGTCCTTTAGTTGATGATTAAAAGAGCTTAGAAATGAATGCCACTGACCTGTTTTTGAATTATAAAGACTAATACCATTACTAGTTCCAAACCACAGATCACCTTCATGATCTTCGATAACCGCTTGTACCTGATCATTGATTAATGATTGTGCATTACCCATAGCATGTTTCATCCAATGATAATTTTCATAGCGATTATCAATCACCGTAATTCCTGTAGGATAGTTGGCAAGCCATATCCGCTTTTCTTCATCTACAAAAACATCATTGATATTATTTCCATTCATTTCATTATAACTCTGATAGTTGGCAATAATGTAATCTTCCAGTTCACAGGTATTTACATTAATTTTATACACTCCCATTCCTTCCGTCGCAATCAATAACTCTGTTTCATTCAATGGGCTGATACGAGCTATGTTTACATCACTAAGATCAGCGTCCGGACGTATAATTTCCTGTGTATTCATATCGTACACAAAAACTCCTCTTTCAAATGAACCAATGAACAATCTTTTTGATTGCCGGTGGAAATACAGTTCGCTCACCTGTGCATGAAAATAGTCCAGTGTTTCAACAGGCATAGCCTCTAAAACACCATTTTCCAGTTTGACATATCGTACGCCCGTCTCCGTTGCTATAAAGAAATGGTGCTCATCTACTTGTTCTATTGCCGTAATGCTACTGTGTAACACATTGGGAAATTGAACTACATGAGCGTCTTTCATATTATACAGTAATACAGTGTCTTTACGACATAACCAGATATTATTATTGCGGTCCAGATAACCACAACTTATTGCTTCAGAGGTATCCGGTAATTTATATACCATTTTGAAATCGTCTCTGTCGGTTTCATATTGAAAGATTCGTCCTTGTTTGCCAACCACCCATATACCGATATGTGGTTCTGTATATAACCATCCCAAGCGTATGGGAGCATCCAAAGTAGTGCCTTCTTTATTTAATTTATAGTGTTTTATATCTTTACCGTTGTAACGGTCCATGCCTTCATTCGTAAGAAACCACATATAGCCTTGGGCATCTTTCTGAATATTGAATATCCGGCGGTTACTCAAACCATCTTCTATTCCTATGTATTTGTATGTCTGTGCTGTAACCCAAATCGGAAAAAAGAGGAGGATGTATATAATGTATCTCATATAAACAGTTGTTTTTAAACTACTTCTAACAATCATATAAATATAACAGTTAACGAAACTAGACAAAAGCAATGAAAAATGCAAAGAAATAGAAGAGATTCTCCGATAAAACATTCATTTAGAAACATTTTTATTTCCAAAATTGATTATTTACATCGAGAAGTTGATTTATTTGAAAGTATTCTTTGATCATGTGTCATAATTAGCACATGTTTTGTTTTTGTTAATTTAATGAATCGGATCAGATTCCAGTTTCTTCTTGTAAACCCATATACTTATTATAAAATAAATAAGTACTTGTATCCAAAGGGTTATATATTCCGGTCTGATATCCGCCATACTGGCTCCCATAGAATTCAATTTCACAAAGGCAAGTGTGCCCGGTGCAGCCGGAAGAATGTAATGTGCAACTTTCCAATACCAAGGCATTAGTTCCATCGGATAGGAAACTCCGGAAAGAAAGATTAATCCTACAGAGAAGAAGGCGATCATGAGTAAGGGAGCTTCTGAATCCGTAAAATACCTGGAAGCTGCCAATCCTAGAAAAGAGGTCGCCATCAGATATGGAATCAATAATAGTACAATGTATAATCCGTTCCCAATATTAGGAATGCTGAAAAAGTGGGGGAGCAGACCTAATAGAAAGAAAGCAAAAATAGCATAAAGAGCACAGTATACGGATGTTTTTCCCGCCACTATACGAATGGCAACTCCCCAGCCATATCCAAAAGGAGAGTAAACGCGGATTCCTCTGCTACTGTGCTCTTCTCCAGTCAGCATACCAATAACCATCAATAAAGTTTGGAAGATTATAATCATCATAACTGCGGGAATAAGATAGGAACCATAGCCTTCCGTGTAATTGTAAAGTGCAGTTCCTTCTACATTGATCGGTTTTGCCATAGCTACGGCAAGCAACCCTTGTGGTGGAAGAAATACCGCTTCATCCAGCCTGTATTTGTCATTAATAGCTAGCATGACACGTGATGAAGCCCCCTGCAAAGCTTCGAAATACAGGAAAGCATCAGTAGTCGCATAAAGGGAAAATACGGCTTCATCTCCCCGGAACACTCGCTTCTCAAAATCATGAGGCAAATAGAGAATTCCCTGTACTTTGCCTTCTTTCATCCATTCTTTTGCTTCGTGATAGTCCATCGCCTGACTATAAATCTCTGCTTGGGGAGTAGCATCCAGCCAACGGATAAAATCACGACTCAATTCGCTATGCGAATTATCGACTACGGCAACAGGAACATCGGTTACAATATTCGGTGCATACATGTAATTGTAGAGTAATCCGTAGACAAAGATTCCTCCCATCAACACAAGCAGAACAGCATAACTGGTACTGATAGCTAGAAATTCACGACGAATGATGAATGATAACTGTTGTAACTTACTTAATGTTTTCATACTTATGACTTTCTATAGCTCGTTTTAAATGGGGAAGCAACAATAGGGCCAGCAACGGAAAGATACAAAGTATCACAGCCGATGGCCAAAGATGAATAAAACCACCGCCTCCATAAAGCATGGTTTGCATCATCTCCGTAAAATGGCGGACGGGAAACAAGTAGGAAGCATCCCTCACCAAAGGATACATATTGGGAACCGGAAAGGTCACCCCGGACAAGGTAGCTCCCAAAGAACCTACCATAGAGACTACGCTTATCACCAGTGAAATTGCCGGAAACAGCGAAAATAAAAACAGCCCTAAAGCCTGTGTCGCAATGATGAAAAGCACAGTCATAATATTCATTAACCACCAACTCCCCTGGAAAGGAATATGCAAGATACCGAACATAACATAATTAGCTAACCACCCTATCAGAATATATATAATGGTATAAGGCAATAACTTGCCCAAAACAGCAGTTACTATATTGCCTTTAGCAGTCGTCAACCAAGCATTTGCTGTACGGAATTTAATTTCAATGCCGACCGTATAAACAGTAATCAACAAGATCAAGACTTGAAACAAAACAAAGAAAAAGGGCTGACTCAAATATACCGAATAATCCAAACTTGGATTATATATCGGATGGTTATTAGCCTGCACTGGCAATAAAAAGGTGGTAATCTGATTCTGTTCTACTCCGAGAGCCACGGCTTGCATCACCACAGGGGAAAGAGCCACCGGAGCTAATGATGTTTCGAATGCCGCCATCAACTCACCGCCTACCGACAATAATGCATAGTGATAATAGTAGGAGAGTGTTGCATCCTTTCCGGTGATAGCATCTTGCTCAAATTGGGGAGGTATGGAAAGATAACCATAAATCTCTTTCTTTTGTACAGATTCACGGGCAGCCGCTTCATTTGCAAAATGCTTTGTTACTTTAAAAGTCGGTACAGCAGAGATATTCCTGGCAATAGTCCGGGAAGTAGCAGTGTTATCCTGATCGACAACACCGATAGGAATATTTTCCATCTGTCCGTTGCCAAAAATAGTAGCCATAAAGAAAAGGGTGAACAACGGCAAGACAATGCAGACGCCAAAATAAAGGCGCCGCGAAGTCATTCGCTGCCATTCTCTTAACAATACGGAACGAAAAGGGGAATATGTTTGCGATTCATCCATTCTTTGGTTTATTTGATGTCAATTAGTCTAAAGTCAATAACACGGACATACCGGGACGCAAGTCATCTACTTTTTGGGTCGGACGCGCATGAATCTCAAATGTACGTAGGTCATAACTTCCGGTCTGCTTGGTTGATTTCCAGGTAGCAAAACTACCTAACGGACTTATATAATAGATTTTGAACTCTATATTTTCTTTACCGATGGCAGGTACATCTGCTACGAATGTTCCGTCCATTTTAAACTGTGGCATCAGATCTTCCCGTACGTTAAGAACGACATGTATATCATCCATAACCACCAAGTTCATAATGGGAGTTCCCGGTGCAACCAATTCTCCGCGTTTAGGAAAGATCGTTGCTATTTGTCCGCTTTCCGGAGCTGTCAATCGGGAGTCGACCAGCAAGGCCGAAACTTCTTCCACCGTGCTTCGCGCAGCATCCACCATACTGGCTGCTGATGCTTTATCTTCTTTCTGTGCACCATCTACAGCCATCTGATACTGTTCATATGCGGCGCGTTCGGCTGCTACAGCCGCTTTATACATCGCTTCCACTTCATCCTTTCTTTGAGAAGTGACAACACTGTCCTTATATAAAGTGAGAATACGGTTATAAGTTGTTTGAGCGAGGGTAAGATCACTCTTCGTTTTATTCCATAACTGCAATGCGGTAGCCACAATCTGACGACGGGTTCCGGCATCTATTTTCTTGTTCTGCTGTACTGCTACTTGTTCCAATGCATTCACTTGTTGATACTTGGCATGTACTTCAGGGCTATTAATAACGACAAGAGTATCGCCCTGGTGTACCCAATCACCCTCCTGAACGAAAAAAGTATCGATACGACCGGGAAGTTTTCCACTGATACGGATTTCTGTTGCTTCAGCCTGCCCTTGCAGGACCAGCGACTGTTTATGCATTAATATAACTCCCAGGCCGGTGAAAATACCGACAGCCAGAAGAATGATGACAAAAGCCCATGATAGGGTTTTACTAGTTGGTTTCATTGTTTGTTACGGTTTAGGTTGATAGTTTGCAAATTGTTCTGGTGTGCCACAAAGCGAGAGCAGATTCATAAGTGCCACATCATATTCATAATACGCTGCCAAGCGAGCTACTTTTACACTGGCAAGCATGGTTTCAGCATCAATAACTTCAGTAGAAGTTGCCATTCCTTCTGTGAAAGATTTCTTTCGGATACGAACCAGTTCTTCGCTTAAAGCAATTGTGGCATTTAAAGCTTTTACATTATCCTGTGCCTTTTCCAATTGCGTATAAAGCTTATCTACACCAACAGCCAAATCGTCACGAGCCTTCATCTGCCCTAAAGCCAGTGTTTGTTCCGTCAATTTCGATTGCCGTACTTTCTTTTCACGATCCAGTCCGTCAAAGAGATTCCATGTAAAGCCAATACCTACCATGGTACGTGGCAACAAATTACTCTGAATACCGTGCGAATACAAGGTCTGTTTTCCGAAAAGGGCTATATTCGGCAGATATCCGCTTTGAGCAATCCGTACTTCCTGTTTGGCAATATGTTGTTGTAACTGTAATTGGTTGAGTGTATAGTTACCGCTGTTTACAGAAAGATCAAAAAGCATTTTAGGCGGTAGTGAATCATTCATAAAAAGTGGAGAGGTAGGAATGATATTGCTATCTGTATCCTTTTTATTCAGCAAAACTTTTAAAGCACTTTGCACTACTGTTTCTTCTTTCCGCGCAGCTTCCAATGCACGTTTGGCTTCGTCCATATTTACTTGGGCAAAAAGCCTGCCTGCTTTGTCAATCATTCCTGCCGCTTCTAATTTCAAGGCATTTTCATAATGTTTCTTCAATCCATTATAAGTTTCTTCACGAACAGTCACTATTTGTTGTGCCAGCCGAAGCCCATAATAACTTTCAACCAACAGGGTTTGCTGGTTAGCCGATACCTGTGCCCGGCTTTCTCGTGCTAAATCGACCATCGTTCTTCCGATATTGGTAGCACGAAAACGCTTACCACCGGAAAAGAGTACCCACTCGGCTGATAAATCAACAGTTGTCAAATTTCTTGGAGTCAAAGGAAATATAAGGGTATTTGCCCCAATTTGATCTAGTATAGACGAAATGATTTGGTCATCCGGAATAATGGAATGTACAAAGTCTTTAGCTGGATCAGTAAACTGCGACAAAGGCTGTTTGACTTCGATCTTCTCCGACATGTGTACAAACGCACCTGTAGACTGAAGACTGGGATACCAGAAAGCATTCAACTTATCACGTTCAGCCTTCGCAATCTCAATACTCTTATCTGCTATTTTCAGACTTTGATTTCCTTGATTCAACAGATGCAGTGATTCTTCGAAACTTAATGCTGTCTGTGCATTTATCTGACCGATGGAAAAACACAAAGTCAATAGTATACAAAGTCGCTTATTTTTTTTCATACTGGTTAGGTTATATCTGAATTTGAGATATTCTAACAGATGAAAAGAGAGGTTTGTTCATTAGAAAAAATATATCAATACAACAAAAGAGGGTTTCAATACTCTTTTATAAGATATTCTATTTTTAAATGAAAAGCTCCGTTCCTTTAGAAGGAAGCTACCCAACAGTTCATAAAGCATCTATTTGTTTCTAAATCTTATTTATTTTGCTAGAGACTAAAACTATCACTTTTTTCTTGCATTAAAATTTCTACGATTTTATTTGAGATATAAAAATTATGTTTACCTTTGCATCACCATTTCACAAGATATTTTGAATCGAGAAATGTAGTAAATACGCGGTAATAGCTCAGTTGGTAGAGCGGCGGCTTCCCAAGCCGCAGGTCGCGAGTTCGAGCCTCGTTTACCGCTCTTTTGAAAATCAGGTGGTTATCTTAAATAAACTGCCTGATTTTTTATTTCCCCCTTTTTCTATGGTTTTATCTCGAAGTAAACCTAACTAAACATTTGTAGAATAAACCTAATCAAATAACCAATATGGCTAAGAAAATAGAGAAATATCTCCCCGTAGATTACAGTGACAGTTTTTCCATAGAAGTTACAGAAAACTATCTGTCTCCTAAAGATATTATTTTAAAAGTCTTTGCTCATAACCCCGCTTGGCTCCAAATGTTGTATGCAATAAGGGCCTGTTTAGTTAAACCCTTCGGTATAGAAACTAAAGCTATTGAAAGTGAAGAACTTATTATAGAGGAAGACAAGCAAGAAGCCATTCTAAGAAAAGACGATAAACATTTACTGTTTTATGTTGATATTTTCATTACACCATTGGAAACAGGAAAACAAATGATTGAGGTTACCACACTAGTAAAATACCATAATCGGGTAGGAAAAGCTTATTTCTTTTGTATAAAACCTTTTCATCGGGTCATAGTGCCTTTAGTTCTCAAAAAGGCACTATACTGAACAAGCATGGTCGCGGATGCAATTATATAACGAATATGAAAAATGAGATATGTACTATAGAAGCACATGACTTTAGAAAATTAATGCATGAAGAATAGGGCAGTTCATGCATTTTTCGTATTTTTGCAACCTGTTTTAACACTCAAGAAAACTTTAAATAGAAAAATATAATGGCAAAAGAACTGAAAGACCTTACCAAACGTAGTGAAAACTACTCACAGTGGTATAACGATTTGGTGGTAAAAGCTGATTTGGCAGAACAATCTGCCGTGCGCGGATGTATGGTGATTAAGCCTTACGGATACGCTATCTGGGAGAAAATGCAACGTCAATTGGACGACATGTTCAAAGAAACAGGACACGTAAATGCATATTTCCCGCTATTAATCCCGAAATCATTCTTAAGCCGCGAAGCAGAACACGTAGAAGGGTTTGCGAAAGAGTGTGCCGTAGTAACACATTACCGCTTGAAGAATGCAGAAGACGGTTCAGGAGTTGTAGTAGATCCTGCAGCTAAATTGGAAGAGGAATTAATTATCCGTCCGACATCAGAAACAATCATCTGGAATACTTATAAGAACTGGATTCAGTCATACCGTGACCTGCCTATTCTCTGCAACCAATGGGCTAACGTTTTCCGTTGGGAAATGCGTACCCGTCTTTTCCTGCGTACTGCCGAATTCCTGTGGCAAGAGGGCCATACCGCTCATGCTACCCGCGAAGAAGCAGAGGAAGAAGCAATCAGAATGTTGAATGTATATGGTGAATTTGCAGAAAAATATATGGCCGTTCCTGTTGTAAAGGGAGTGAAATCAGCCAATGAACGTTTTGCAGGCGCACTTGACACTTACACAATAGAAGCCATGATGCAGGACGGAAAAGCATTGCAAAGTGGTACTTCCCACTTCTTGGGACAAAACTTTGCAAAGGCATTTGATGTTCAGTTCGTTAATAAAGAAAATAAGATGGAGTACGTTTGGGCTACTTCATGGGGTGTTTCTACTCGTTTGATGGGTGCATTGATTATGACTCACTCGGATGACAACGGCTTGGTATTACCTCCACATTTGGCTCCGATTCAGGTAGTGATCGTTCCTATCTATAAGAATGACGAACAACTGAAACAAATCAATGCTAAAGTAGAAGGCATTGTAGCTAAGTTGAAAGCATTGGGTATCTCTGTGAAATATGATAATGCAGATAACAAACGTCCGGGCTTCAAATTCGCTGATTATGAATTGAAAGGTGTACCTGTTCGTTTGGTTATGGGTGGTCGTGATCTTGAAAATAACACTATGGAAGTGATGCGCCGTGATACACTGGAAAAAGAAACGATTACTTGTGAAGGCATTGAAACGTATGTTCAGAACTTGCTTGAAGAAATGCAGGCTAATATCTACAAGAAAGCATTGGACTACCGCAACTCCAAGATTACAACAGTAGACACCTACGACGAATTTAAAGAAAAAATCGAAAAAGGTGGATTTATTCTGGCTCATTGGGATGGAACTACTGAAACAGAAGAAAAGATTAAGGAAGAAACCAAAGCAACCATTCGTTGTATTCCGTTCGAGTCATTTGTTCCGGGAGATAAAGAACCGGGTAAATGTATGGTAACAGGTAAACCATCTGCTTGCCGCGTGATATTTGCACGTTCTTATTAAATAGAATCCGCGCGTAATTATAAAAAGGATGGGAACGATTCAATCGCTTTCATCCTTTTCTTTTTTCCTTCCATATTATATAATTTGTTGCCTGTCCTAATAGTTCATTGGACATTCAATAGTTATTTTCAAACTCTTTTTTCAATCCATTTCAGTTTTATTTCAGAAATATCCCTTTTCTTTGTAGTATGCAAAAAAGAAAGGAGACAAAATTATGAAGATATTGATTGTAGAAGACGAACCCTCTTTGAGAGAACTGATTCAATGTTCACTTGAAAAAGAACGTTACGTTGTGGAAACAGCCGGTGACTTTAATTCTGCTATACGCAAAATTGAAGATTACGACTATGATTGTATCTTATTGGACATCATGCTACCAGACGGAAGCGGACTCGATCTTCTTGAACGACTGAAAGCTCTCCATAAGCGAGAGAACGTAATTATTATTTCCGCAAAGGACTCCTTGGAAGACAAAGTTTTAGGTTTAGAACTGGGGGCAGACGATTATTTACCGAAGCCATTTCATTTGGTTGAACTAAACGCACGAATTAAAAGCGTGATTCGTCGCCATCAGCATGACGGAGAGATTGATATCCGCCAAGGCAATGTACGGATAGAGCCGGATAAATATCGTGTATTTGTCAACGACCAAGAAGTGGAGCTAAATAGAAAAGAGTATGACATCCTGTTATATTTTATCAATCGTCCCGGAAGATTAATCAATAAAAACACTTTGGCCGAGTCAGTATGGGGAGACCATATCGATCAGGTCGATAATTTTGACTTCATATATGCGCAGATTAAAAATCTTCGCAAAAAGCTCAAGGATTCGGGTGCAAATATTGAAATCAAAGCAGTCTATGGATTTGGGTATAAAATGGTAGTAGAATAAAAAAGAAAGAGATTATTGTCCATGAAATTAATATATTACATCATTCTTCGTATTACACTTGCTTTGACCCTGATATTAACAGTCTGGGCTATCTTTTTTTATGTTACGATGATCGATGAAGTCAACGATGAAATGGATGACGCTTTGGAAGATTATTCGGAAACCATTATTGTCCGGGCATTAGCAGGAGAGGAGTTGCCTTCTAAAACCAATGGCTCCAACAATCAATATTACATGATGGAAATAAGCAAAGAGTATGCGGAAAGCCGGGAGGATATTCAGTATAAAGACTCTATGGTATATATTGAAGAAAAAGGGGAAACCGAACCGGCACGTATTCTTACTACTATCTTTAAAGACGATGAAGGGCGATACCACGAACTGACAGTATCGACACCCAGCATTGAAAAAGATGATTTGAGAGATGCCATCCAAGTATGGATTATATTTTTGTATGTAGCTCTGTTATTCTGCATTATTGTCATTTCCGTATGGGTGTTCTATCGGAATATGCGACCACTCTATGTACTTCTTCATTGGCTGGATGGTTATCAAACAGGAAAAAAGAATAAGCCGTTGAGTAACGAAACCCAGATCACGGAGTTCCGAAAATTAAATGAGGCTGCAATTCGTTATGTAGAACGTACGGAGCAGATGTTCGAACAACAAAAACAATTTATCGGAAATGCTTCACATGAAATACAAACTCCACTTGCTATCTGCCGCAACCGATTGGAAATGTTGATGGAAGATGATTCGTTATCAGAAAAACAACTGGAAGAGCTGATGAAAACCCATCAGACTTTAGAATACATCACTAAATTAAATAAATCTCTACTATTGCTTACCAAAATTGACAATGGCCAGTTTACGGATACCAAGCAATTGGAACTAAATGGACTTCTCAAACAGTATCTGCAAGATTACGAAGAAGTTTACGATTATCGTAACATAGAAGCGACTATCGATGAACAAGACATTTTCAATGTGACAATGAACGAATCTTTGGCTGTTGCTTTACTCACGAATCTCCTAAAAAATGCATTTGTACATAACATTGACGGGGGACATATCCGGATCACTGTCACCAAAAACAGCATTACTTTCCGAAATTCGGGAGTAGAAAATCCGTTGGAAAGGGAACATATCTTCGAACGTTTCTATCAAGGAACTAAAAAGGAAGGATCTACAGGTTTGGGGTTAGCAATAGCCGATTCTATCTGTCGTCTGCAACACTTGAATATAAGATATTACTTCGAACAGAAAGAGCACTGCTTCGAAATCTCCAGACAATAATTTTTATTCAGAAAACACAAAGGACACGGAATAAAAGTGAATACCCCATCGGTCATCATCATCCGAGCCACCAGGTATATTCATTTAACTTATTTCTCCGTGTCCTCTGCGTCTTTTATGGTGAGTAATTATCGGGATCGTATTTCTCTCCTCATAAACATGATATAAGAGATAGCAAAGCAGATGACTGTTGCTGCAATCAGTCCCGTCAGTTGCGGCCATACGACTAAAAGACTTTGTCCCAACGGAAGCGGACTAGGAATAGCTCCCTGCACCTGTTCCATAGTCAATGGTCCCAAACTTCTAACAGAAGGCATCAATAATGTAGTAGTAGCTTCATTAAACAATTCACTCGGAGCCAAACGCATCAACCCTAAAATAAACTTCTGATAACTGATAATCTGATAAGGCGACGCCATCTGTGACGGACTCAAACCTTTTGCCACCAAATTAACAATCATGGTATAAAATACGCTAAAGAACAACCAAACAGCCACCGATGCCAATGCAGAAGTCGCCGCCTGACGAAAACGGAGTGAAAACAAAATAGCTAAATTCAGCCAAAATGCTACATAAAAGATACTGGTTATGATGAAGAAAACAATTCTCCAAAACTCTTCTGCTGTAGGAGGAATGCCAATGGCAATCAATCCACAGCCCATTACCAAAAAGCCCAATACAAACAGCATAATGCCTATTACAATTAGAGCTGCCACAAACTTCGCGTTGATAATGCAATCGCGATGAATAGGCTGGGATAGCATACGGCTCAATGTTCCTTTATTTTGTTCGGAGTTGACAGCATCAAATCCCAAAGCGATTCCCAATAAAGGTCCTAAGAAGTTAATAAACAGAACAAAAGAGGGAAGAGTCCCATCTGAAACTGTAAACAACTTCAGGAAAAGAAACGAACCGTCTGGGTCATTAGGCTTGATAGCTTCACCAATATTTGTGAGTGCCGTATATAACGACCCCATGCAGGTAAGCGCTATAATACCTATTAATATAATGAAACGCCAACTTTTGACATGGTCGGAAATTTCCTTGTTGACGATAACCCAAAAAGGATGATTGACTTTATTCATGTCTTTCTCCTCCTTCCTCAAAATAATGGTTATAAATATCAGACAATTCCTGTTTCTTATCTTTCAGTTCTGCCATATCGATCAACGCAAGTAATTGGCCATTACTAAACAAACCAACCCGGTCGCACACTTTCTGTACCTGATCCAAGTGATGGGAAGAGAAAAGTACAGTCAACCCCTCTTCTTTACTCAACCAGCGAATCAGTTCGATAAACTCCTGAACACCGGCCGGGTCAATTCCTGAAGTCGGTTCATCGAGGATAATAATCTCCGGATTTTTAATAAGCACGTCAGCCAATCCCAACCGCTGTCTCATACCACGAGAATATTTTCCGGTCTTTTTGGTTAACTGGTCTTCAAGGCCTACCCGCTTCATCAGTTCCATAGCTTTGGTTTTCGCCTCCTTATCAGGAATACCATTTAATCGCGCTGTATAAATCAAGTTCTCCGGTCCTGTCATATCATCATAAAATCCTACATCTTCAGGCAAATAACCTATCCTCCTTTTTACTTCAATAGGATGTGTGGTGGAATTTATTCCACAGATTTCAACAGTTCCCGAAGTAGGCTCCGTCAATCCTAGCATCATTAAAATAGTAGTTGATTTTCCGGCACCATTTGGTCCCAACAATCCGAAGATTTCCCCTTTTCGGATATTCAGGCGAATATGATCTACAGCAGTGAAATTACCATATTGTTTGGTCAAATCGGTAAGTACGATCACTTGTTCGCCCATAATTTACCTCCTTCCATATTTACGGAACAGATAGTAAACCACACCGATAGTAGCAATGATGATAAGTACACCTACCCATCCCCATATCATCGGAGTTTTTACCGCAATTCTGAACTGCGCGTCGGCATTTACTTCAGGAGTTTTAGCCATGATAGTAGTCACATAGTCCCCGGGCAGCGCTTTTTTAGAAGCCTTCAAAGTAGCCATTACTGTTGATGTCTCTCCAGCTTTTAATGCGTCAACCTTTGAAGGTTCAAAAGTAACTTCCCAGTCTGCAGGTTTATTGGCAGACAACTGAATATCTTTCAGTAATGAGGAACCAGTGTTTCTTACTTCCAACTCTATTTTCTTCACATCACCAGCTGTGACATCTGTGCTCAATAACCCGCGAGGAGTAGTCAGTTCCATTTGATAAGAACCGGTGACAACTACTTCCAGTTCCAATTCGGCAGAAGTTGAACCTGTAGCGGCACGTACCGGAATCTTATAGCTGCCGGCTTCGACATTGGCAGGAGGGGTAATATCTATACTTACATTCTGTGTACTGTTTGCTTCTACTTGTGCAGAAGTGGCTTGTTTGTAGTTCGGCTTAAAAACTACATTCCACCCTCTGGGGGCATTGGCCATCAAAGCATATAGCTGCTGATCGGCGGTCTGATTCTTTAAAGTAGCACTGAAAGTGAAGGTTGATTTCGAATTTCCCTGCATATTGGGCTGGTCAGTAGTAAATTCAGTTTGGTATGTTCCTTTTTGAGCAACCACCACATCCAAAGGAAGTTTAGCGTTTCCGGCATATACCACAAAATGATAGTTGCCTTTGTTCACCTTTAATGGGACTTCGACTTTTAAATTAAAAGTCTTTTTCTCTTTGGGAAGTACCGACAGCTGGCTAAGGCTCCAGCCACCGGATTTCATTTCGTGTTTCCAACTTGCTGATAATCCGCTGACAGAAAGATTAGCATTCGTCAACTGGTCTGTGTTGTTGATAAGATCAATACTATAATCAATTGACGCTCCGGGTGATACGGAAATTTTTGTGTAAGGTGTGTACAAAATCACGCTTTTAGGTATTGAATCATTAGCGTGTGTGTAACTCATGGGAATAACCCCCAATAGAATAGCTAACAATAAAAAATAATTTGTTCTCATAGTCATAAAAAAGTTCTTATGGTTATTTTATATGAATATTGTCAAATTCGTGTGTGCAAAAATAAACGATGTGTATATTAGTAGTTTTAAAAGAATCATAAAGAATCTAATTTCAGGAAGAAATTATAGTGACGCTATCCTTATAGGATGGTGACGGTATCCTTTATATATAGTGACGCTATGTTAACCGGATAGCGTCACTATATTTTTATGAGATTTTTTTTTCGATAATTCTCAAAATTCCCAAATCTTTTCAGATTCTCCTTTCATCTTTGCAATGTGAAATTAATAATAGTAGTAAAAACCAATATTTAAAAAACAACGATTATGAAAAAGTTAGTATTCTTATTAGTATGTCTTTTTACTTTGCAAACAGTAGCTCGTGCAGATGACGACAAACCTATTCAGGTAACTCAAATGCCACAACAGGCACAACAGTTTATCAAACAGCATTTTGCCGACAGCAAAGTGGCATTAGCCAAAATGGAAAGTGATTTCTTCTATAAAAGTTATGAAGTGATTTTCACTAATGGTGATAAAGTAGAATTTGATAACAAAGGTAACTGGAAAGAAGTGAATTGCAAATATAGTGCGGTACCTGCAGCTATTATCCCTGCAACAATTCAAAAATATGTAACGACCAATTACCCCGATGCTAAAATCCTGAAAATAGAGAGGGATAAAAAAGATTATGAAGTAAAACTGTCCAACCGTACGGAATTGAAATTCGACTTGAAATTCAATTTGATTGATATTGACTTCTAAACCTTTTAAAATAGAACAAGATAGAAATGACTGGGATTTCGGATATACGGAAGTGGATATCATTCATAACGGAATATCAAAGATTCACATGATCCCGATCACATAATTCTCATTATAATAAACGATGACATATCCGCTTGGAATCATGTCATCGTTTATTGTTTATTGTTTATTGCTGTTGCGAATGATTTCTCTTTACTGCCGATTTAGCTGTTTTATCAGTGATACTGTCCGTCTGTTGCGGTTTCACCTTTTCTGCTTCTTCCCGTTTGCGCTTATTACGCAACCGCCATTTATTCCAAAAATATAGATCACTCCATTTATTGAAGTCCTTCTTATACATGATACCTACTCCTTGTGTAGTCAAATTCGTTTTAGTATAATAGCGGTCATTCGTCTCATTATAAGCCTTCAGGCGGATATCTCCCGAACGGGTAATCAACCATTCTGCTTCAAAGTCTCCTACAAAGTTAGTATTAGCCATCGGATTGTCCCGATAACCGAAGTTTCCGTTTATCAATAAACGGTTATTTAATAATTGTCCCGACAGAATACCTTCCACTTCCATATCCGTCCAACCTTTATCACCCGTACTCAAATTCGTACCTATATTCCAGTTATTCGTTTCAAAAACTTGTGAAAGTGCATTGTTCAACTGGCCGGAGAGGGTAGATGAGAGCACCGAAGACATCACATTAGAATTTTGATTATTATTCCGTGCATCTTCCGTATAAAACTTACCAATACCCAACAGGTAAAGGATCTGCATATTCATCTGCTCTTCTGTACTGATATAGTTACGTACCAATGTTTGTATTTCATCCCTTTCATTTGGAAGCTCTATACCCAGCTTGATAGTCGGACGTACCAGCATACCACTTAAATTCATGATACAATTTACACGTACATTGGGTTGTTGGATAATAGCCGAAGCATCTGGTATCAAGTCATTCAAAGAAGCCGAATTCACTGTATATGAAGCTTGTATATCCATGTTAGCATCCAGAGGTGCACCATTGAACGTTATTGTACTTCCATCCTTGATTATAAAGTCCTTACGGATTACTTCCTGTAAGCTAAATTTATATACTCCCTGATTAATCCGATAATTACCAAACATCTTCACATCACCTTTATTATAAAATTCCGTTCGAATATTTCCCGTACCTTTTCCGCTGATATAGTCTCCGGCAATAGGGTCCATGATAATTCGCATAGTAGCATCGGGAGTTGCATCCACCAGAATATTCAAACGGATATCCGTTTTCTGTTCTTCTTCTGCCTGGCGTTTTTGCTGTATTTGTTCGTAATATGAGATTATCTGAATAGAATCCTGAATAGTACGACGGGGTGTTTTATCTACAAACTTAATAAACTGATTACTGGTAGCCGATGCTACACTACCATTAATATAAGTAAAGGTAGTATTTCGGTTTGTTGTCATAGCCACGTTTACATCCAGTCCTTGTGTGGCATTTCCGGCAAGTAATACGTTTCCGGTACCGTATACCGTACCATAGAAAGGCATATCTGTCGATTCCTTCGTATTCATCACAAGCATATTATTTGCCTGTATCTCAAAACGATAGTTTAAGTTTTTAAAATGCAGGAAATGCAAATATCCATTCATTCTCCCCGTATGTCCTTCCATGTCGGATATATGTATATTATTAAATGTCAATCCGGTAGGAGCCAGATGAATCGTATCTTTTACAGCAAAATGTGTGTTCAAGATATCAAACTTCATGGAAGCGTCTGTCATAACCGCACCATCCAAATTCAATCCTTTGAATTTTCCATAGAAATGTACTTTTCCTGTCCCCCGTCCTTTAATATCATTGGCAATAGACTTCATATAATGTTCGAGGAATTTTAAGTTCAATTCATTTGCTTCAATATTTAAATCAAGTCCGCTCTCGGGTTTCAATGGATAAATAATACCTGTGACGCGTGACGGAGAAGGGGATATGTCCTGAATGGATGCATCCAACCGGATACCTCTATTTTCGTTATCCCACTCACCATAAATATCCAAATCACCCAAGCGACCCTGATTAAGTGAAAAGTTCTTTATATATAAACGGGTATTCATAATAGGCTTCTTTAGCACTCCGCTTGCATAAGCTGTTCCCGTTGCATCACCTTCAAAATTCACATCATCGGATATGCTTGCAATATCAAATACATATCCCATATTTATATCTTTTAAATCAACCTTTACAGTATCTTTAGGATTCTCGGAGAGCCGGCCGTTAATACGTACATATCTATCCTGATGGCTAAAGTAGAAGTTATTCACATCCACCCTGCCTGAATCGACCACCACTTGTGAAGCATGTATCTTCCAAAGAGTATCATTTAAAATAACATCAGTAGGTTTCACATCTACCATCGCTTTCAACAATGGTTTTTCTCCGCTTGTACGTAGAAATTTGGCAACGGCAGCCAATTGCCCGCTATATGTCACTGCAGCATTATTCCCCCAATTCAATGTCGTACTGACATTATCATCTTTAGCCTGTGCATCCAAGGATAGATTGACTGCCCCTTTCTTTTTCAAAGAAGTCAAACGAACCCGTGCACGAATATGATCAGCAGGATTCTCGCACAGGATCATGCCCGACTCAATAAAGTTATTTTTATATTGCAGACGGGGAAAATATCCTTCTACACGCAAGCGTTGTAAGGCATCATTGAAATATCCCTTCAATGTGGAATGAGTATACACTGTCAACGGTATATCAAAAATTGTAGATAAAATGTCCGTATTATATATATGTACATCAAACTGAAAATTGTTATGTGTTTCAATCGGCTTCTTGGGAGGTAATATCAAAGATGGCACATACTTCCGCATAATATTCAGAATACTGGCAGGTAATGTGTGGTACTGGAATTTACCTTCTATACTTGCTTTCAAGAATTCAGAAGTCAATCTTAGTTGGTTCTCACCGTTCTGTTTTGTAGCCCGAATATTCATATTCTGCATAAAATATGCTTTATCCGGAGCTGTAAACTCCAAACTATCCACATTGATTTCTCCAATCATCTCATCCACTGATCCACCCGTGAAATTAGCTTTCAGCTTTAAAGAGAACTCCGCATCTGGGTATTTGGTCGTAAGATTCAAATCATGTGGGCGCACTTTATTGACTACTGCAAGAAAATTGAAAGTAGGCACTTTGGATGCAACATTTACATCTCCATTCAGATAAATCGATCCATTGGGGTCATCCAACGCTACTTTACCATTAAATCCACCTTGTTTGTATTCTCCATCCAATGTGATATTCTCATATCTATATCTGCTATAATCTACCGAAGCGATCAATCCTTTCAATTCCACGGCAGGCAACTGCTCGGCAATATGCCGGCCATGTACGTCCAAATTGAAAGTGATTTCTCCCAGCTCCTCATTATCCAATAACTTACCCAGCTGGAAATCTTCAGTTTTGATAGCACCGGAATATGCAAACAGTCCTTTAGCCTTGTCAGAACTCAATTTCAAGTCGGTTTTTACATATCCAAGACTCGTTTGTAATCGCCCATAAGTAACTAGGTCCGTGAAGTATCCTGAAATCTCTCCCTGAAAACTTACGTTTCCCAAACGTTCGAGAAGTGGAGGAACTCCATTATAATTGTAACTCAAATTACGCACTAAGAAGCCGACTCCACGAGTATTGGCCGAAAGCTCGGAAAGTGTTCCATATACATACGCATCTTGTGGACGCGACAAATCCTGAAGTGACACATCCCCTCGCAGGCGAAACTGACGGTCGTCGGCCGTAATTTCCAAATGCGAACAAGTCAACTGATCCACAGTTCCCTTCACCTCCATATCCAATGCCACCGGTTCCTTGAAATGCGATAGGATAGGGACAAAAGGAGAAATATCTTTTAGAGTAACTTGCGACGGCAAAGTACGGAAAGAGAAATGCACTTGTTCTGTAAAACGGTCAAAAGCTTTCAAACTATCATACTCTAAATGAATGGTATCCAGCTTAAGAGATGTTTCGGGTAACTCTATAGTAAAATTATCAATGTTTGTCTGCTTATTATTGGCAACCAGTTTCAAACTCATTTTTTTCAAGGAAAAGCCGGAAGCTTTTTCATCAAGGCTCAATCGCTTGATTCCTAAATTCAAAGAGTCCTTACTTAAGGCCTTCAGCGATATATTGGCTATGATATTTTGAAGCTGAATATGTTTGGCGTTAAACTTTCCCGGTGTTTCCTGTTCCGATAACACATGATAGGACATCCTTCCACGACGAATCAGGATGGAGTTAATTCGTAAATCAAGTGAATTTTCTTTCTTTACCGTATCTTTGGAAGCAAAAGCATCCAAAACAAATTTAAAATTAGGAGGAGATTCCGGAGTCTCTTTCCGGAGATTGATATTAAATCCAAAGAGCTGAACACTGCTAACGGATATCTTTCCTTTAAAGAAAGGCATAATATCAAACTTGGCGGATAAACGGGTGACTTTGAGCATTTCCTGACCATTTTGATCGTCAAGCAATACATCATCAATAATAATACGGTTCAATAGACCGATATTAATTCTACCAATCACTACCTTTGTGTTTAAAACTTCGGAAAGTTCTTTAGCCACAAATACACTCATTGTTTGCTGAATGCTCGGTATATTCAGCAAAACAATAGTTCCGATATATACTCCCAGTACAATACCAACTACCCAGCGTACAGTCTTTTTCAGCGTTCTGATATGCGATAACTTTTATTTTGCGAACAAAAATATAAAATAGTTCGTTACGAATCGTAGTTTTATGATTACTTTTGCACCGTTTAATAGTTTAAATACTTATGAGTGCAATAATTTTAGGAATTGAATCCTCCTGTGACGATACGTCGGCAGCCGTAATCAAGGATGGTTATTTGCTGTCAAATGTGGTATCAAGTCAAGCCGTACATGAAGCATACGGCGGAGTAGTACCCGAATTGGCTTCACGGGCACACCAACAAAACATCGTACCGGTAGTACATGAAGCATTAAAACGTGCCGGTGTCACCAAAGAAGAGTTGAGTGCAGTAGCTTTCACTCGTGGTCCAGGATTGATGGGGTCTTTGCTTGTCGGAGTCTCCTTTGCAAAAGGGTTTGCTCGTTCTTTGAATATTCCAATGATTGACGTTAATCACTTGACCGGACATGTTTTAGCTCATTTTATTAAAGTGGAAGGAGAAGAAGAAAAAAAGCCTGCTTTCCCATTTCTTTGTTTGCTGGTATCTGGAGGAAATTCACAAATCATATTGGTAAAAGCCTATAATGATATGGAGATCCTCGGACAGACTATTGACGATGCGGCAGGTGAAGCAATTGATAAATGTTCTAAAGTGATGGGACTTGGCTATCCGGGTGGACCAATCATTGACAAGTTGGCACGCCAGGGAAATCCGAAAGCTTTTACATTCAGCAAACCGCATATTCCCGGTTTAGACTACAGTTTTAGCGGATTGAAAACTTCCTTTTTATATTCATTACGCAACTGGCTAAAAGATGATCCGGATTTTATAGAGCACCATAAAGTAGACCTTGCAGCATCATTGGAAGCTACTGTAGTGGACATTCTGATGGATAAATTACGGAAAGCTGCCAAAGAATATAAAATTAATGAAATAGCAGTAGCCGGAGGAGTTTCAGCAAATAACGGATTACGCAATGCTTTCCGAGAACACGCCGAGAAATATGGTTGGAATATTTTCATCCCTAAATTCAGTTATACTACCGATAATGCAGCAATGATTGCCATTACCGGATATTTCAAATACCTGGATAAGGACTTTTGTTCTATTGATCTTCCGGCTTATTCCCGTGTAACATTATAATAAGTATACCTTATATATAATAGGATAAAACTAAGAAGTATGTTTGCCGAAATAATAACCATTGGCGATGAACTGCTGATAGGGCAGGTTGTCGATACTAATTCTGCTTGGATGGGGCAGGAATTAAATAAAATAGGCATTGAAGTTCTTCGTATTGTTTCAATCCGTGACCGGGAAGAAGAAATCATGGAAGCGATTGATAATGCGATGAAAAGGGTGAATATTGTTTTAGTAACCGGAGGACTCGGCCCTACCAAAGACGATATTACCAAACAGACTTTATGCAAATACTTCCATACAGAACTGGTTTTCAACGAAGAAGTATTCGAAAACGTTAAACGGGTACTGGCAGGAAAAATACCAATGAATGCACTCAATAAAAGCCAGGCAATGGTTCCGAAAAATTGTACGGTAATAAATAATCCTGTGGGAAGTGCTTCTGTCAGTTGGTTCGAGAGGGATGGCAAGATACTTGTTTCCATGCCGGGCGTTCCACAAGAAATGATTGCTGTGATGACAGAAAGCGTGTTACCTAAGCTGCACGATAGATTTCAAACGGATGTTATTATGCATCAAACATTTCTTGTACAGCACTATCCGGAATCTGTATTAGCCGAAAAGTTAGAATCGTGGGAGAACGCTTTACCAGAATGCATTAAATTGGCATATCTACCCAAACTTGGCATTATCCGTCTTAGACTGACAGGACGAGGACAAAACAGAGAAGAAGTAAAAGTTCTTCTTGAACGTGAAAAGTTAAAATTAGAGGAAATACTTGGCGAAGATATTTTCAGTGAAGAAGATACACCATTGGAGGTTATAGTCGGTGAGCTTTTAAAAAAGAAGAAATTGACCGTTTCCACCGCAGAAAGTTGTACCGGGGGCAGTATTGCCGCACGGTTGACTTCCATCGCCGGCAGTTCTGAATATTTTAATGGAAGTGTAGTGGCCTACTCTAATGAAGTGAAAATGGGGCTTTTGCACGTTTCCTCCGAAACTTTGGAACGACATGGAGCTGTCAGTGAGGAAACTGTGATTGAAATGGTAAAAGGTGCGATGAAAGCATTAAAAACAGACTGTGCTATTGCTACTTCAGGGATAGCAGGCCCCGGAGGTGGTACTCCGGAGAAACCGGTGGGAACTGTTTGGATAGCTGCTGGTTATAAAAACGAAATTCATACTTACAAACAGGAAACAAACCGCGGAAGAAGCATGAATATTGAAAGAGCTGGCAATAATGCCCTATTAATGCTCCGTGATTTACTCAAATAAAGAAAAATAGGTGCCTAGAAGTGAATTATTTTAAGAAATTCTTGTTTTATACGGATAAAAGTGCTTACTTTGCGTCCTGTTTGAAATAAGTATAGATATAAAACTATAAAAATAAGATAGAAATGTCGAAGATTTGTCAAATTACCGGAAAGAAAGCCATGATTGGCAACAATGTTTCACACTCAAAGAGAAGAACTAAAAGAACCTTTGATTTGAACTTGTTTAACAAAAAGTTCTATTATGTAGAACAGGATTGTTGGATCAGCCTTAGCCTTTGCGCTAATGGGTTGCGTATTATCAACAAAAAAGGACTGGATGCTGCGCTGACTGAAGCAGTGGCTAAAGGTTATTGTGATTGGAAAAGCATTAAAGTAATCGGCTAAACGTAGAGGAGAAAACTTACAATGGCAAAGAAAGCAAAAGGTAACAGAGTACAAGTGATTCTGGAATGTACAGAACACAAAGACAGTGGAATGCCGGGAACATCTCGTTATATCACAACTAAGAACAGAAAGAATACTACAGAAAGACTTGAGTTGAAAAAATACAACCCAATTCTGAAGAGAGTAACAGTACACAAGGAAATTAAATAATAAAAGTAGTATAACCCATGGCAAAGAAAACAGTAGCAAGTTTGCACGAAGGTTCTAAAGAAGGTCGTGCTTATACCAAGGTTATCAAAATGGTAAAATCTCCGAAAACTGGAGCATACGTTTTTGATGAGCAAATGGTTCCGAACGAAAAAGTACAAGACTTTTTCAAAAAATAATCGAAATAGCATATACGCTATAACTGCAAAATCCTCTCATTGGCAAACAATGAGGGGATTTTTTATTGCTTCTTTTTTTACTTTTCCAATCCTTTGTTATATCTTTGTAGCAAATGTATTATACAAACAAGTGTCAATATGGGATTTTTTAGTTTTTTTTCAAAAGAGAAGAAGGAAACTTTAGATAAAGGATTATCTAAAACCAAAGAGAGCGTATTTAGTAAAATTGCTCGTGCTGTGGCTGGTAAGTCAAAAGTAGACGATGAAGTGTTGGATAATCTGGAAGAAGTACTGATCACATCTGACGTAGGTGTAGAAACAACTTTAAATATTATCAAACGCATCGAGAAACGCGCTGCGGCCGATAAGTATGTGAATACTCAAGAACTGAATCTTATATTACGTGACGAAATAGCCGCTTTGCTTACCGAAAACAACTCGAATGATGTAGCTGATTTTGACGTACCCATCACAAGGAAACCTTATGTCATCATGGTTGTGGGAGTGAATGGAGTAGGGAAAACTACAACTATTGGTAAGCTGGCTTATCAATTCAAAAAAGCAGGTAAATCGGTTTATTTGGGAGCTGCCGACACTTTCCGTGCTGCAGCTGTAGAACAATTAATGATTTGGGGAGAACGGGTAGGAGTTCCTGTTGTCAAACAGAAAATGGGAGCGGATCCTGCATCTGTGGCTTATGACACTCTTAGTTCTGCCGTTGCCAATAACGCAGATGTGGTTATAATCGATACAGCTGGCCGTTTGCATAATAAAGTGGGCTTGATGAACGAGTTGACCAAAATCAAGAATGTGATGAAGAAGGTTGTACCCGATGCACCAGATGAAGTTTTATTGGTATTGGACGGTTCCACCGGACAAAATGCATTCGAACAGGCCAAACAATTCACTCTGGCAACCGAAGTTACTGCTATGGCTATCACTAAACTTGACGGAACCGCTAAAGGTGGTGTTGTGATTGGCATTTCCGATCAATTCAAGATTCCTGTTAAATATATCGGGTTAGGTGAAGGTATGGAAGACCTGCAAGTATTCCGTAAAAATGAATTCGTTGATTCCTTGTTTGGAGAGAACGCATGAAAAGAAAGAGAATAGATATTATCACTTTAGGATGCTCTAAAAATTTGGTTGACTCCGAGCAGTTAATGCGCCAACTGGAAGAAGTCGGATATAGCGTAACCCATGATACTGAAAATCCACAAGGAGAAATTGCAGTAATTAACACGTGCGGCTTTATTGGTGACGCCAAAGAGGAGTCCATAAATATGATTCTGGAATTTGCTGAAAGAAAAGAAGAAGGGGATTTAAAGAAACTTTTCGTGATGGGTTGTCTTTCCGAACGTTATCTTAAGGAATTGGCTGTTGAAATACCGCAAGTAGATAAATTTTATGGCAAGTTCAACTGGAAGGAGCTTTTGCAAGATTTAGGAAAGGTCTATCATGATGAGTTATATATCGAACGGACATTGACAACTCCCCAGCATTATGCTTACCTGAAAATTTCAGAAGGGTGTGACCGCAAATGTTCTTATTGTGCCATTCCCATTATTACAGGACACCATGTCTCCAAACCAATGGAGGAAATTTTGGATGAAGTACGATACCTGGTATCGCAAGGCGTGAAAGAATTTCAGGTGATCGCACAGGAATTGACTTATTATGGGATCGATCGGTATAAGAAGCAAATGCTTCCGGAACTGATTGAACGTATTTCCGATATTCCTGGCGTGGAATGGATTCGGTTGCATTATGCCTATCCGGCACATTTCCCAACGGATTTATTCCGGGTTATACGTGAACGCGATAATGTATGTAAATATATGGATATTGCTCTTCAGCATATCAGTGACAATATGTTGAAATTAATGCGCCGGCAAGTGAGCAAAGAAGATACTTACCGACTGATTGAACAGTTTCGTAAAGAAGTGCCGGGCATTCACCTGCGAACAACTTTAATGGTAGGACATCCGGGAGAAACCGAGGAAGACTTCGAAGAGCTTAAAGAGTTTGTGCGCAAAGTACGTTTTGATCGGATGGGAGCTTTTGCATATTCCGAAGAAGAAGGAACTTATGCTGCAGAAACATACGAAGATTCTATTCCACAAGAGGTCAAACAAGCCAGACTTGATGAATTGATGGACATCCAGCAAGGTATCTCGGCAGAATTAAGTACGGAAAAAATCGGCAAACAGATGAAAATTATCATCGACCGTCTGGAAGGAGATTATTATATTGGACGAACAGAATTTGATTCACCGGAAGTAGATCCGGAAGTGCTGGTCAATCGTTCAGAGAGAGAACTTAAGATCGGACAGTTTTATCAGGTAGAAGTAACGAATGCAGACGATTTTGATTTATATGCAAAGATTATAAATGACTATGAATAATAAGGAATTTACATCCGAACTAGCGGAAAGATTGGGATACACAATCAAGGATACTTCCGAATTGATAGGTTCTTTGTTGTCCAGCATGACACAAGAATTGGAAGAAGGTAATGTGATTGCAGTTCAAGGATTCGGCTCGTTTGAAGTAAAAAAGAAAGCGGAACGAATTTCAATTAACCCGGCAAGCAAACAACGCATGTTGGTTCCACCCAAATTAGTGCTATCTTATAGACCTAGCAATACATTGAAAGATAAGTTTAAATAAATAATTTCCCGTTATGAATGAAAGACTAACAATTCAAGACCTTACTGACTTATTGGCAGCCAAACATAGCATGACCAAGAAAGACGCCGAAGCGTTTGTTAAAGAGTTTTTTCTCTTGATAGAACAAGCTTTGGAGAACGAGAAGACTGTAAAAATCAAAGGATTGGGAACTTTCAAACTTATTGATGTAGATAGCCGGGAAAGTGTCAATGTCAACACAGGAGAACGTTTCCAGATAAAGGGACATACGAAAGTCTCATTTTCTCCGGATGCAAATCTAAGAGATACAATAAATAAGCCTTTCGCACACTTTGAGACTGTTGTATTGAATGAAAATACAATCTTGGAAGATACTCCAATAGAAAATGCAGAGGAAGAAGAAGCTGGAGAGGAAGCGTCAGTACAAACTGCCTTGAATGAGGTTGGTGAGAATACAGCTTCCCCTATAACAAAGGAATATGAAGGCACTGATGATGAGCTTTCAGAAGAAGAGTTGATTAAGGAAGAGCAAATAACTGTTCAACCATCTATTGAGCAATCAGAGCCTAAAGAGACCATCACAAAAACTGATATCGAAAAAAAAGTCGAACAGCAGGAAGATGAAGAAGTCCCGGAGGAGGAAGTAGCAATTGTAGAACAACGACCAGCAGCACCTATAATAGAAGAAAAAGAGGAGATCACTGCCGAGAAAATTATAGAACAAGAGCTTATGAAAGCAAATCTGCAACCTGTGGCTCCTACAATACCTCCTGCTAAAAAAGAAACGATTAAACCGATCAAATCAGAACAAGTATCTCAGCAGACTTCTAAAAAAACAGCTCCAGTGAAGGAAAAATCTCCTGTACCTTATTTAATAGCTGTTATTGTAATCGTTTTGTTATTATGTGGAGGTGTTATCCTATTCATTTATTACCCGGATTTATTTTCCTCTTCATCTGACAAGAACGCCCTGGATATGCCACCTGTGACAACTCAACCCGTTCAACCGGAAGCACAACTTTCCGATACAATTGAACGGAAGGATACCATAAAGGAAATAACTCCTGATATACCTAAAGTTGTTACGACCACACAACCTGTTGCTCAAAAAGAAGAAACTGTTCCTGCCAAAGCAGAACCCCAGACAGCTCCACAGCAACCTGCTACATCTGTTTATTTAGATTCAGCATCTTATAAAATCACAGGAACCAAAACGAAATATACAATCAAAGAAGGAGAAACTTTGACTAGGGTATCCTTGCGTTTTTATGGTACAAAAGCAATGTGGCCATACATTGTAAAGCACAACCCAAAGGTTATTAAGAACCCCAATAACGTACCATATGGCACAACAATTGAAATACCGGAACTTATAAAAGAATAAATAGCAATATATTCACCCGATCATGCAAATCTTGTATTGATCGGGTGAAATGTTATGGATGTACAAAAGCGTATGAAAGTACCTTAATCTAAAGATTTCGCATTGTTTTTTAATAAAAATTAGTTGCAATCGTTAATTATATGGCGTACTTTTGAGGGCAAAATAGGAAGCCTTATGACACAGGCAAGGCTTACATAAAATAAAAGGGATTTAAATAATAAAATATTAAGTATTTATGGCTGAATCAATTGATATCCGCGAGCTAAATGAGCGGATTGAAAGACAAAGTGCTTTCGTTACCAATCTTACGACAGGGATGGACCAAATCATTGTTGGTCAGAAACATTTGGTTGAATCACTGCTTATCGGATTACTTTCCGATGGTCACGTTCTTTTGGAAGGTGTGCCTGGTTTGGCGAAAACCTTGGCTATTAAAACACTCGCTTCTTTGATTGATGCGAAGTATAGCCGTATCCAGTTTACGCCAGACTTATTGCCTGCCGACGTTATCGGTACAATGGTTTACAGTCAGAAAGATGAATCTTTTAAAGTGCAGCGAGGACCAATTTTCGCAAACTTTGTATTAGCTGATGAAATCAACCGTGCTCCTGCTAAAGTACAGAGTGCTTTGCTGGAAGCAATGCAGGAACGTCAGGTTACTATTGGTAAAGAAACATTCATATTACCGGAACCTTTCCTTGTACTGGCTACTCAGAACCCTATCGAACAAGAAGGAACTTACCCGCTTCCTGAGGCACAAGTTGACCGTTTCATGCTGAAAGTTGTCATTGATTATCCGAAGCTGGAAGAAGAAAAACTGATTATTCGCCAAAATATCAATGGTGAGAAGTTTAATGTGAAGCCTATTCTCAAAGCGGATGAAATTATTGAAGCACGTAAGGTTGTTCGTCAGGTGTATCTGGATGAGAAGATTGAACGTTATATTGTAGATATTGTATTTGCAACCCGTTTCCCTGAAAAGTATGATCTCAAGGAACTGAAAGATATGATCGGATTCGGAGGTTCACCTCGTGCATCTATCAATCTGGCCTTGGCTGCTCGCACATATGCATTTATCAAACGTCGCGGTTACGTAATTCCAGAAGATGTACGTGCTGTAGCACATGATGTTCTCCGTCATCGTATTGGATTGACATACGAAGCTGAAGCTAATAATATGACTTCGGACGAAATCATCAGTAAGATTTTGAATAAGGTTGAAGTGCCCTAATTTGTAGTTATAATACAGTCAATAAGTAGTCATTAATATCTATACATGGCTACTTAACTACTTACTACTTAACTACTGTATAAATGGAAACAAGTGAAATACTAAAAAAAGTTCGCCAAATTGAAATAAAGACACGAGGATTGTCTAACAATATCTTTGCAGGCCAATATCATTCGGCTTTCAAGGGTAGGGGTATGTCATTTTCGGAAGTCCGTGAATATCAATTCGGCGATGATATACGTGACATAGACTGGAATGTGACTGCGCGCTTCAATAAACCTTATGTGAAAGTATTTGAAGAAGAACGCGAACTGACAGTTATGTTAATGGTCGATGTTTCCGGAAGTTTGGAATTTGGTACGATCAAGCAGTTGAAGAAGGATATGGTGACGGAAATCGCTGCCACGCTTGCTTTCTCTGCTATCCAGAACAATGATAAAATAGGTGTGATTTTCTTTTCAGACCAGATAGAAAAGTTTATTCCTCCCAAGAAAGGCCGTAAACATATCTTATATATTATTCGCGAATTGATTGATTTTCAGCCGGAAAGCCGTCGTACAAATATTCGTCTTGCCTTAGAATATTTGACAAACGTGATGAAAAGACGTTGTACTGCATTTATCTTATCAGACTTTATTGATCAGGAAAGCTTTAAGAATGCACTGACCATTGCTAATAGAAAACATGATGTAGTAGCATTACAAGTATATGACAGGAGGGTTAGTGATCTCCCCCCAGTAGGACTGATGCGAATCAAAGATGCAGAAACTGGACATGAACAATGGATCGATACCTCTTCCAAAGCTGTACGCCGGGCACATCGTGACTGGTGGATACAAAAGCAGACTGAACTTAACGATACTTTTACTAAAAGTAACGTGGATGCTGTATCTGTCAGAACCGATCAGGATTACGTAAAGGCATTGTTGAACTTATTTGCCAAACGAAATTAATGGAATCAAAGATGAATAAAAATATTATTCTGATAGCATTATTAGGTCTATTGTCTGTCGGTAAAGCAGTAGCACAGTCTGTCACGGTAGAAGCAAAAATTGATTCATTGCAGATACTGATTGGCGAACAGGCAAAAGTGCAATTGCAAGTAGCTATGGATGCCAAACAACGTGCTATTTTTCCTGCTTACGCCGATACACTGGTAAAAGGTGTGGAAATTATAGAAACAGTCAAACCGGATACTCAATTCCTGAATGATCGTCAACGAATGTTGATTACTCAGGAATATATTATTACTTCTTTTGACTCTGCTCTATATTATCTACCACCAATGCCGGTTACCGTAGATGGTAAAGTATATAAATCCAAAGCTCTAGCATTGAAAGTATATTCGATGCCGGTTGACACATTACATCCAGACCAGTTCTTTGGGCAGAAACCTGTGATGAAAGCTCCTTTTGCATGGGAAGACTGGTATGGATTAATTGCCTGTTCATTCTTGGCTTTACCTTTGCTTGGTTTACTGATCTATCTCATTATTCGTATACGTGATAATAAACCTATTATCCGTAAAATAAAAGTTGAACCTAAATTACCTCCACATCAGGCTGCAATGAAAGAGATAGAACGTATCAAAGCAGAGAAAATTTGGCAGAAAGGACAGCCGAAGGAGTACTATACCGAACTAACTGATACGCTTCGTACCTATATTAAGGATCGTTTCGGATTTAACGCATTGGAAATGACTTCTTCTGAGATAATCGACCAGCTATTGGAGTTGAATGATAAAGAGGCTATATCAGACTTGAAACTTTTATTCCAAACCGCTGATTTAGTGAAGTTTGCCAAGCATGATCCTCAGATGAATGAAAACGATGCTAATTTGATTAATGCCATCGATTTTATCAATGAGACAAAACAACCGGAAGAGGAAAACCAGAAACCGCAACCAACGGAAATCACTATTATTGAGAAACGTTCTTTACGTGTTAAAGCTATGCTGATTTGCGGAATTGCACTATTATCAGCAGCACTGGTTGGTACCTTTATATATATAGGTCTGCAGTTATACAATCTTTTTGTATAAAGAATGTATAGCTTAATACTAAATAGTAAACTGTTAAATCATAAATAAAATGGTTTTTGCCAATATTGAATATCTGTTTTTGCTATTATTGCTTATACCGTATATTGTATGGTATATCCTGAAGCAAAAGAAAAGTGAAGCAACTCTTCAAATTTCAGATGCCCGGGTATATGCACATACGCCTAAGAGTTATAAGAACTATTTGTTGCATGTTCCATTTCTACTGCGCTGCCTTGCTTTAGTGTTGGTAATCTTGGTTCTTGCACGCCCGCAAACTACTAATAAGTGGCAGAACAGTGAGATAGAAGGAATTGATATTATGCTGGCTATCGACGTTTCTACCAGTATGTTGGCAGAAGATTTAAAGCCAAATAGACTTGAAGCCGCCAAAGATGTAGCTGCAGAATTTATCAACGGACGTCCTAATGATAATATCGGTATTACATTATTTGCAGGAGAAACCTTCACTCAATGTCCGCTGACTGTAGATCATGCCGTATTGTTGGATATGATACATAACATCAAATGCGGCCTTATCACTGACGGTACTGCGGTTGGTATGGGCATTGCTAATGCTGTGACTCGCTTAAAAGATAGCAAAGCGAAATCCAAAGTTATCATCTTATTGACGGATGGTACTAATAATAAGGGAGATATTTCGCCAATGACAGCGGCTGAAATAGCTAAAAGTTTTGGTATTCGTGTATATACTATCGGGGTAGGTACTAATGGAATGGCTCCTTATCCTTATCCAGTCGGGAATACTGTACAATATGTAAGTATGCCGGTAGAAATTGATGAAAAGACATTGACAGAGATTGCCGGAACAACGGATGGTAACTATTTCCGAGCTACGAGCAACTCGAAACTAAAAGAAGTATATGAAGAAATTGATAAACTGGAAAAGACTAAACTGAATGTAAAAGAGTATAGTAAACGAGATGAAGAGTATCAATGGTTTGCACTAGCTGCTTTCCTCTGTGTCTTGCTTGAAGTACTATTACGCAATTCGGTACTCAAAAAAATTCCATAAGAATGTTTGTCAATCGTTATTTGCCAATCATAAAATAGTAAGAAGATGTTTCGATTTGGAGAACCTACATATTTATATTTATTGCTGCTATTACCTTTTTTAGCAGCTTTCTACTTGTATTCCAATTACAAGAGGAGAAAGAATATCCGACGCTTCGGGGACCCGACTTTGTTGGCTCAATTAATGCCTGATGTATCCAAATATCGTCCGGATGTAAAATTCTGGATTATTTTTGTTGCTATTGGCTTGTTTTCTGTATTACTGGCACGCCCCCAATTCGGTTCTAAGCTGGAAACGGTTAAGCGTAAAGGAGTAGAGGTAATTATAGCCTTGGATATTTCAAACTCTATGTTAGCTCAGGATGTACAGCCTAGCCGTCTGGAAAAAGCAAAAAGACTAATATCCAGATTAGTGGATGAACTTGATAATGATAAAGTAGGTATGATTGTATTTGCAGGTGACGCTTTTACTCAGCTGCCAATTACAAGTGACTATATTTCCGCTAAGATGTTTTTAGAGTCCATTAATCCTTCGTTAATTTCTAAACAGGGTACAGCTATCGGGGAAGCAATCAATTTAGCCGCTCGTAGTTTCACTCCGCAAGAAGGGGTAGGACGTGCTATTATTGTTATTACTGATGGTGAAAATCATGAGGGTGGTGCAGTAGAAGCTGCCAAAGCTGCTGCAGAAAAAGGTATTCAAGTTAGTGTATTGGGAGTAGGTATGCCTGACGGTGCTCCCATTCCGGTAGAAGGTACAAATGATTATCGCCGCGACCGGGAAGGTAATGTAATCGTTACCCGTTTGAATGAAGCTATGTGCCAGGAAATTGCTAAGGAAGGAAAAGGTATATATGTACGAGTAGACAACTCTAATTCAGCCCAAAAAGCGATTAATCAAGAAGTGAACAAAATGGCGAAGTCTGATGTAGAGTCGAAAGTATATACAGAGTTTAACGAACAATTCCAGGCTATTGCATGGGTTATTCTACTATTGTTATTGGCAGAAATCTTAATTTTGGATCGCAAAAATCCTTTATTTAAGAACATTCACCTGTTTTCTAATAAGAAATAGTTATGCGTATGTTAAAAAATAAATATATTCTATTCGCTGTATTTCTGCTAGCAGCAGCCGGTGTCTCGGCTCAGAAAGCAGAACGCGACTATATCCGTAAGGGAAACCGCCTGTTTAATGATAGTGTATTTGTTGACGCAGAGGTAAACTACCGGAAGGCTTTGGAAGCAAATCCCAAGTCTACAGTATCTATGTATAATTTGGGAAATACCCTTTCGCAACAACAAAAGTTTCAGGATGCTATGGAACAATACGTATCAGCCAGCAAAATAGAAAAGGATAAAATGAAGCTCGCCCATATCTACCACAATATGGGAGTACTTTTCCAAGCTGGTAAAGATTATGCAAAGGCTGTGGATGCCTATAAAATGTCGCTGCGTAATAATCCTGCCGATCATGAAACCCGGTACAATTTGGCTCTTGCACAGAAAATGTTGAAAGATCAACAAAATCAGCAGAATCAAGACCAAAATCAGGATCAGAATAAAGATCAACAAAAGCAAGATCAAAAACAAGACCAGAATAAAGACAATCAGAATCAGAAACAAGATGAAAAGAAAGATCAGCAGCAACCACCAAAGTCAGAAAAGAAACAAGATAATCAGATGTCAAAGGAGAATGCTGAACAATTGCTGAATTCTGTAATGCAGGATGAAAAAGATGTGCAGGACAAAGTGAAAAAGCAACAAAAAGTTATGCAAGGTGGTCGCTTAGAAAAAGATTGGTAATATAAAGTTGATGATATAAATTTCATAAGCAATGAAAAAACTGATTATTATATTGATGGCATTGATAGCATATAGCACTCAGGTGCTTGCTGATAAAGTGTCTTTTACTGCTTCTGCTCCTGACGCAGTGGTGGTAGGCGACCAATTCAGGCTGTCGTATACTGTAACTACACAAAAAGTGAAAGATTTCCGGGCACCATCGATCAAAGGCTTTGATGTGTTGATGGGGCCAAGCCGTTCACAACAAAGTAATACTCAAATAGTGAATGGTAATGTTACATCTACTAGTAGTATTACATTCACATATATATTAATGGCAAATAATGCCGGAGAATACACAATACCCGGAGCTTCAATTATAGCTGATGGCGATCAAATGGTATCCAATTCAGTAAGAATTAAAGTATTGCCACAAGATCAAGGTAGTAATAACGGGCAAAGCAATAGTAGCGGTAGCTCTTCTATACATTCCTCGTCAGGTACAGGTGTCTCTAACCAAGACTTGTTTATTACAGCAAGTGCCAGTAAAACGAATGTGTATGAACAAGAAGCATTTGTCCTGACCTATAAAATATACACCAGAGAATCCAATTTACAACTGAATAATGCAAAGTTACCCGATTTTAAAGGTTTCCATTCTCAAGAAATCGAAATGACTACAAACGCGAGATGGACTCCGGAACATTATCAAGGACGTAATTACTATACAACAGTTTATCGTCAGTTCGTTCTCTTCCCTCAACAATCAGGAAAACTATATATTGATCCTGCTCAATTCCAGATGACAGTCGGTAAACCTGTACAATCTGATGATCCTTTTGACGCCTTCTTCAACGGAGGAAGTAATGTCGTTGAAATAAAAAAATCCATTTCCACTCCTAAAATAGCAATAAATGTCAATCCGCTTCCTGCTGGTAAACCGACAGATTTCTCCGGTGGAGTGGGAGAGTTCAATATTTCTTCATCCATCAACAACAAGGAACTGAAAACCAATGATGCTATTACTATTAAATTAGTAATATCCGGTACAGGTAACCTGAAGTTAATTTCTAATCCGGAAATCAAATTCCCAAATGACTTTGAAGTATACGATCCCAAAGTAGACAATCAAGTCAGATTAACCCGGGAAGGACTTACAGGTAATAAGGTGATTGAATATTTAGCAATTCCTAGACATGCTGGAACATATAAGATTCCAGGAGTATCCTTCAGTTATTTTGATATTCGCTCCAAATCTTATAAAACACTGAAAACAGAAGACTATGTAGTAAACGTTGAAAAGGGTACTGGTAATGCAGATCAAGTAATTGCTAACTTCACTAATAAAGAGGATTTGAAAGTATTAGGTGAAGACATCCGTTATATTAAACAAAACGAAGTTACTCTCCAACCTAAAGGAAGTTTCTTCTATGGTTCAATGGCATATTGGCTATTCTATATCATTCCGGCTTTTGCCTTTATTATTTTCTTTATTATTTATCGTAAGCAAGCTGCTGAAAATGCGAACGTAGCTAAAATGCGTACGAAGAAAGCCAATAAAGTGGCAACAAAACGTATGAAGTTAGCTGGAAAATTACTTTCAGAAAACAAGAAAGATGCTTTCTATGATGAAGTTTTAAAGGCACTGTGGGGATATATAAGTGACAAACTGAATATTCCGGTATCTCGTTTATCTAAAGATAATATTGAAGAGAAGCTAAGAAATCATGGAGTAAATGAAGAACTGATCAAAGAATTCCTGAATGCATTGAATGATTGTGAATTTGCTCGGTTTGCTCCAGGTGATGAAAATCAAGCTATGGATAAAGTTTATTCTTCTTCAATAGAAGTAATAAGCAAAATGGAGAATTCAATAAAACATTAACCCAGAAGAGATTGTGTCATGAAAAAGATATTATTTTTTATATTATTATCAATGTCACTTACTTGTTTTGCACAAGATACGTTAAACATCAATTCTAAACAAACGAATAGAGTTGATTCTATCCACGCTTCACATACCACATTCTCCAGTAGCACACTGGAAGATGCCACAAAAGCTGAAGGCGATTCCGCATATATAAAAGAAGATTATGCAGCAGCTATTCAGATATATGAAGCATTACTAAAAAATGGAGAGGCTGCTGACATTTATTACAATCTGGGAAATAGTTATTATAAAATAGGAGAGATAGCGAAAGCTGTTTTAAATTATGAGCGTGCCCTGTTATTGCAACCAGGAAATGGCGATATACGTGCTAATCTTGAAGTGGCACGCACAAAGACAATAGACAAAGTTGAGCCTGTTCCTGAAGTATTCTTTGTTTCATGGATCAAGTCTCTGACAAATAGCATGAGTGTAGATGCATGGGCCACATGGGGTATTGTTTCCTTTATTCTATTGATTATAGCTCTTTACTTTTTTATATTCTCAAAACAGATTGGGTTAAAGAAAGTAGGCTTCATATCAGGAATTGTTTTTCTGGTTGTCACCATCTGCTCTAATCTTTTCGCTTCACAACAAAAAGAACATTTAGTCAATCGAAATGAAGCTATAGTAATGAACCCAAGTGTAACAGTTCGAAGTACTCCAAGCGAGAGTGGTACCAGCTTGTTTATCCTCCATGAAGGGAGGAAGGTAAGCGTCAAAGACAACTCTATGAAAGAATGGAAAGAAATTCGGCTGGAAGATGGAAAAGTTGGATGGGTACCAGCTTCTGCTATTGAGGTAATATAAAGGTCATTAATAGATTTTATAAATTCAAGAAAAAAAGATAAGCAAATAATTTGTTTTATCTTTTTTTTTGCTTAAGTTTATAGCGTGATAAAAAATCACATAATATTAACCATTAAATTTATGAGACATGAGAACAATAACGTTTAATGAACTTCGTAAAATTAAAGATTCATTGCCTAGCGGTAGCATGCATAGAATAGCAGACGAACTTGGTTTACACGTAGATACAGTACGAAACTTCTTCGGAGGACACAATTTCAAAGAGGGAAAAAGTGTCGGAATACATCTTGAGCCCGGTCCAGATGGTGGGCTTGTAATGTTGGATGATACGACCGTTCTTGATCGGGCTTTAAAAATCCTAGATGAATTGAATATGAGTATGCAAAAAGAACAGGCTACCGAATCTGTGCAAGTTTAAAATATAACAAACTGAATCCCAATTGAATCAAACAATTGGGATTTCTTATTTGTTTTCACTTTATAAAATGTACATTTATGGAAGACAAATTAGTAACCCTAGCCATTCTGACATACACCAAAGCGCAGATCTTAAAGAATGTCTTGGAAAATGAAGGTATAGAAACATACATTCATAACGTAAATCAAATACAACCGGTTGTTTCTTCGGGGGTACGTTTACGCATAAAGGAAAACGATCTGCCACGTGCTTTGAAAATAACAGAAAGTTCTACATGGCTGTCTGAAAGTATAGTGGGAGAGAAGGAGCCTAAAACAGAAAATAAGTCAAATAAGATTTTAATTCCCGTCGACTTCTCTAATTATTCGATGAAAGCGTGTGAATTTGCATTTAACCTAGCAAAAACGGAAAATGCGGAAGTCATTTTGTTGCACGTCTATTTTACGCCTATGTATGCTTCATCATTACCATATGGAGATGTTTTCAATTACCAGATTGGAGATGAAGAATCCGTAAAAACGATTATTCAAAAAGTTCATTCTGACCTCAATGCTTTATCAGAGAAGATAAAAGAACAAGTCACATCGGGGAATTTTCCCAACATTAAATATAGCTGTATCTTACGTGAAGGTATTCCAGAAGAAGAAATCTTAAGATATGCTAAGGAACAGCGTCCCATGGTTATTATCATGGGCACTCGGGGAAAGAATCAGAAAGATATTGATTTGATTGGCAGTGTAACGGCTGAAGTTATTGATAGAAGCCGCACAGCTATACTGGCCATTCCCGAAAACACACCATTTAAACAGTTTAGTGAAGTAAAACGGATCGCCTTTATTACCAATTTTGATCAAAGAGATTTAATTGCTTTCGAAGCATTCTTTAATACTTGGAAATCATTCCATTTTTCTGTATCTTTAATACATCTTACTGATTCCAAAGATACTTGGAATGAAATAAAACTAGCCGGCATAAAAGAATATTTTCATAAGCAATATCCTGGGCTTGAAATTCATTATGATGTAGTAATGAACGATAATTTGTTAAAAGGACTTGATCAGTATATCAAAGATAATCAAATAGATATAATTACTTTGACTTCTTACAAAAGGAATATATTTGCTCGATTATTTAATCCAAGTATTGCTAGAAAAATGATTTTTCATTCTGATACACCATTACTTGTTATTAACAGCTGATCAAATCAAGCAAAAAATGGGCATTTACGATTAGGGAATAATTAATATTATGTTTAATATTAAAAAGGAGCAATGTTATTATATTGCTCCTTTTTAATTTTTATCAATTGAAGAAAGTTACCATAAATGTGTGTGTTGATTATCTCTCCCCCCAACAATATGAATTATGCGAAAAAAAGAAGGTTACTATTTCTAGCAACCTTCCCATATTTTTCAGACTTATAATTTTCCTGAAAACGATATTAATTACTTCATTAGTTTATCGATTTCTTCAAATTCAGGTCCCATATTTAAGTTATAATAAACTCTATAAAGACCCTGCAACCATAAATCTTGTTGATCAGGTTTCAAAGCTCTAGCCTTTTCATAGAATGGTTTAGCTTCTTCGTAGAATTTCTTAACCACAGCCTGCGCTTCAGCATATTTAGGATCATTGATATCTGTTGTTGCTTTATCGGCATAATCCTGTGCTTTCATCAAATATACCAAACCTACATTAGAGTATGCTTCTGCATATTCCGGATCAGCCGCAATAGCTTTCTTGTAGTATTCGATTGCATTATCATATTCTTTCATATTATGATAAAGATATGCTTTTACATACAAATACAACTTATTGTTTGGATCATTAGATAACATTCTATCAGCAAACTCCATAGCTTTTGAAGCTTGGTTAGAGCTATTATAATAATCAACCAAATTAGCGAAGAAATAATCATTTCCAGGGAACTTAAGGATCCCCTCTTCCAATGCCTTAATCCATGCAGCAGTATCACCTTTAGCCTTATAAGCATCAGCCATCAACTGCATTGCAAATTTGCCACCATCCTTATCAGATAAAGCTGAAGGAGCATATTTAATAATCGCATCTTTATCGCCTACTCTATCAGCAGCTAATGTTGCGTAATATGCAATTTGCGGAAGAAGCGTATCGTTTTTAGCCAATTCTTTATCAGCTAGCATCGGATAAGAAGCTGATTCAACATATGTTGCAAAGAATTTCAAGGCTTCTTTATTCTTATCCAAGTTAAAATACTGAATACCACCATTGATCAAATTAGGACGTTCAGCCAACATACTTGAAGCATTTGCTTTCCGGTATTTGTTTTTAACTTTCCCCTTTTCATTAGGTATTTCCGCTAATTCATCACACTTAGTATAGTACTCATACATTTTCAGAATGCTATTATACACTTTCAATGTATCATACGGTTTTTTCAAAAAAGCATTTTTCATTTGCTCTTCGTTGATACGTTTCTGAATAAATCCAGCAACGTCCCATGTGTCAGCAAGATCCTTCGTTTCAGGATTCTTCATAGCTTCTTTAATAAGCTGCTCAGCCTGCTTAAAATTAGGTTTTACGTCATTAGCCATACTCTTTGCTTCTTTCACATTCTTCATCTGTGCAAATGAGAAGCTAACAGCCATCAATAAAACCATCGAAAATAATACTCTTTTCATGATTGTTGTTTGATTAATTATTAATATTATGTCTATTCCTCGATTTCGTTGTTGCTTTCGTTTTCATTTACGTCTGCTGCATCAGCAATATCAGGAGCATCAGCATTCGAATCACTCACGATTGTTCCTTCTGCTTCTTCTGCCGGAATTTCATCTTCAAGACTTTCTGTCATAACCTTACATACCGAACCAATCTGATCGTTACGTTTTTCTAGATTTATCAGACGAACGCCTTGAGTAGCACGGCCCATAATACGAACATCAGCCACTTTCAAGCGAATGGTGATACCAGACTTATTGATAATCATCAAGTCATTTTCATCGGTTACCGACTTGATTGTTACCAACTTACCTGTTTTTTCGGTAATATTCATGGTCTTCACACCCTTACCGCCACGGTTCGTCTTACGATAGTCTTCTATTTCAGAACGTTTGCCATATCCTTGTTCAGAAACTACCATCACAGATTCTGTCTCCAAATCTTTGATACAAATCATTCCTACTACTTCATCCTGACCGTCATTATCCAATGTAATACCGCGTACACCTGTTGCTGTACGTCCCATCACACGAACTGCGGCTTCATGGAAACGAATTGCACGTCCATTACGGTTGGCAATGATGATTTCATTGTTTCCATTCGTCATACGAACTTCAATAACGCTGTCATCTTCACGGATAGTTATGGCATTTACACCATTCTGACGAGGACGAGAATACTGTTCAAGTAATGTCTTCTTTATTACACCTTTCTTAGTACAGAACAATACATAATGGCTATTAATAAACTCAGAATCCTCCAAACTCTTCACACGTAAGTATGCAGTTACATTATCGTCTGAATCAATATTCAACAAGTTCTGAATAGCACGTCCCTTAGAATTCTTCGTTCCCTCAGGTATTTCATATACTTTCAGCCAATAGCACTTACCTTTTTGTGTAAAGAACATCATGGTATTGTGCATGGTAGCAGGATAGATATGTTCTACAAAGTCTTCATCACGGGTTTCCGTACCTTTCGAGCCTACTCCCCCACGATTTTGTGCACGGAATTCAGTCAACGGAGTACGTTTGATATAACCCATATGAGAAATTGTAATAATCATCTGATCATCTGCATAGAAGTCTTCTGGATTAAACTCTTCTGAAGAATAAACGATTTCAGAACGACGTTCATCTCCATATTTCGTTTTAACTTCCAACAATTCATTTTTCATTACCTGACGACATACTTCATCATCCGCCAAAATACTTTCCAAATAAGAGATCTGCTTCATTATTTCTTCGTATTCCGCATGAAGCTGATCCTGCATCAGACCTGTCAATTGACGCAAACGCATTTCTACAATTGCGCGAGCCTGAATTTCTGTCAGGTTGAATCGTTCAATCAAGCCTGTTATAGCGTCATTAGGAGTTTTTGCTGCACGAATGATACGAATTACTTCGTCGATATTATCCGAAGCAATTATCAAACCTTCAAGAATGTGCGCACGCTCTTTCGCTTTACGAAGATCGAACTGAGTACGACGAATAACAACTTCGTGCCTATGTTCGATGAAATATTTAATTAAATCTCTCAGATTCAACGTCTTTGGACGTCCATGAACCAAAGCAACATTGTTTACGCCAAAAGATGTCTGCAAAGCTGTCATTTTATAGAGTTTGTTCAACACTACACTTGCATTTGCATCACGTTTTATGTCAATAACAATACGCATACCGTCACGGTCAGACTCATCATTGGCATTTGAGATACCTTCTATTTTCTTATCATTTACAAGATCAGCTATATACTTAATCAACTCGGCCTTATTTACATTATAAGGAATCTCGGTTATTACGATCTTATCATGTGTCTGTCCGCTTTCGATTTCGGCTTTCGCACGCATAATTACACGTCCTCGCCCAGTCAAATATGCCTCGCGTACACCACTCACACCATATATAAACCCGCCAGTAGGGAAATCTGGTGCTTTGACAAATTCCATCAGTTCCTCTACCGTTATTTCCGGATTATCAATATATGCCTCACATGCTTCAATTACTTCCGAAAGATTATGAGGAGGCATATTGGTAGCCATACCTACAGCGATACCGGATGCTCCGTTCACCAGAAGATTCGGGATACGTGTTGGCATAACTTTAGGTTCTACCAGCGTATTATCAAAGTTAGGCTCAAAATCGACGGTTTCCTTATACAGGTCATCCATCATTGCTTCACCCAACTTATTAAGACGAGCTTCTGTATAACGCATAGCTGCAGGGCTATCACCGTCTACAGAACCAAAATTTCCCTGTCCATCTACCAAAGGATAACGCATTGCCCATTCCTGAGCCATACGCACCATTGCAAAATAAACAGAAGAATCTCCATGAGGATGGTACTTACCAAGTACCTCACCCACGATTCTGGCTGATTTCTTATAAGGTTTGTCTGAAGTATTGCCCAATTCCATCATTCCGTATAAAATTCTACGGTGAACAGGCTTAAATCCATCTCTAACATCCGGAAGGGCACGTGAAACGATGACCGACATGGAGTAGTCAATGTACGATGACTTCATTTCCTCCTCGATGTTAATCTTTATAATTCTGTCTTGTTCAAGCATTTAAAATGATTATTAATTATACATTCTACGGTTTGTAAAAAACCACGCTAAAGTACTACTTTTCCCCGATATACGAAAGTTTTTAGAAAGAAAGTTTTATCATGACCGGGACGACAATCCACTAAACTTTAAAATTCAAAAATAAAAAGATAAAAACGATAAATATAATATGGAAAGATAGATAACATCGGCAAAAAAGAGCTTGATATTTGTTATACCTTATATATATAATGCAAATACACCGTTTTTATGGCACGCCATTTGTAGATATAAGAAATAAAGCAAATATTGCAATACAAACTTGATTAATGCGTATATTTGCCAGTGAATAACCCTTAGAAGAAAAGGAAAAGTATGAATAATCAATTCTCACAAAGAGTTTCCGACATTATCGTCTATAGTAAGGAAGAAGCGAATCGGTTGAGAAGTAGGTATATAGGCCCTGAGCACCTGCTTCTGGGAATCCTCCGTGACGGTGAAGGAAAAGCTATCGAGATATTGTCTAAACTCAACACCAATCTAGCTGCTATAAAGCAACAGATTGAAGCTCAGCTGAAGGCAGAAGCTGATGATATGTTATTGCCCGATGCAGAGATACCGTTATCTAATGATGCGGCAAAGATATTAAAAATGTGTATTTTAGAAGCTCGTGGAATGAAAAGTAACATTGCTGATACAGAACATGTATTATTGGCTATTTTAAGAGAAAAAAACAATATGGCAGCTTCCGTACTTGAAGCAAACGATATAAATTATGTGAAAGTACTGGAGCAAGCTACATTGCAACCAGACATAAACTCTGGCATGGGTTTTACGGAAGACGATGATGATGACGAAGAAATGTCTTCTCCTCGTTCCGGCAGAGGTGGTTCGGACGAACGCCAACAGGCACAAACCGCTTCTAAGAAGCCGTCTAATGACACGCCGGTACTTGACAATTTCGGTACTGACATGACAAAAGCGGCAGAAGAAGGACGCTTGGATCCCGTTGTCGGCAGAGAGAGAGAAATCGAACGTTTAGCGCAGATCTTAAGCCGCCGCAAAAAGAATAATCCGATTTTGATTGGTGAGCCTGGTGTAGGAAAATCAGCGATTGTTGAAGGTCTTGCATTAAGAATCATTCAGAAAAAGGTTTCGCGGATTCTGTTTGATAAACGAGTTGTTGCTCTTGATATGACCGCTGTTGTAGCAGGAACCAAATATCGCGGACAATTTGAAGAACGTATTCGTTCCATTCTCAATGAATTACAAAAAAATCCGAATGTAATATTATTCATTGATGAAATCCACACGATTGTAGGCGCAGGCTCTGCGGCAGGCTCTATGGATGCTGCCAATATGCTAAAACCAGCATTGGCAAGAGGAGAAATACAATGTATTGGTGCTACCACTCTTGATGAATACCGTAAGAACATTGAGAAAGATGGTGCTTTGGAACGTCGTTTCCAAAAAGTAATAGTAGAACCGACTACTGCTGCGGAAACTTTGCAGATTTTGCGTAATATCAAAGATAAATATGAAGATCACCACAATGTTTATTATACGGATGAAGCATTGGAAGCATGTGTCAAGCTGACAGACCGCTATATCACAGATCGTAATTTCCCTGATAAAGCTATTGACGCTTTAGATGAAGCCGGTTCACGCGTGCATCTTACCAATGTCAATGTGCCTAAAGAGATAGAAGAACAAGAAAAACTGATCGAAGAGGCCAAAAGCAAAAAAAACGAAGCTGTGAAATCGCAGAATTTCGAACTTGCCGCTAGCTTCCGTGATAAGGAGAAAGAGCTTTCTATCCAATTGGATGAAATGAAAAAAGAATGGGAAGCCAACCTGAAAGAAAACAGGCAAACTGTTGACGCAGAAGAAATTGCCAATGTTATCTCAATGATGTCAGGCATTCCGGTACAACGGATGGCACAGGCTGAAGGTATCAAGCTCGCAGGTATGAAAGAAGATTTGCAAGCTAAAGTCATCGCACAAGATACAGCGATAGAAAAGCTGGTTAAAGCTATTCTGCGAAGCCGTGTAGGCCTAAAAGACCCTAATAAGCCAATTGGCACATTTATGTTCTTAGGCCCGACAGGAGTTGGTAAAACTCACTTAGCAAAAGAGTTAGCCAAATATATGTTTGGTTCTGCTGATGCACTGATTCGTATAGATATGAGTGAATATATGGAGAAGTTCACTGTTTCACGCTTGGTCGGAGCACCTCCGGGATACGTAGGATATGAAGAAGGTGGTCAGTTGACAGAAAAAGTACGCCGTAAACCATATTCAATTGTATTGCTTGATGAGATAGAAAAAGCACATCCGGATGTATTCAATATCTTGCTTCAGGTAATGGATGAGGGGCGTTTGACTGACAGTTATGGCAGAATGGTAGATTTCAAAAATACCGTTATTATCATGACTTCCAATATAGGAACCCGTCAGCTGAAAGACTTTGGACGCGGTGTTGGTTTTGCGACACAAAACCGCCTGGATGATAAAGAATTCTCGCGAAGTGTAATACAGAAAGCTCTAAATAAATCATTCGCGCCCGAATTCATCAATCGTGTAGATGAAATAATCACGTTTGATCAACTTTCTCTGGAAGCGATAACAAAGATTATAGACATAGAGCTGAAAGGATTGTATGATAGAATAGAATCTATTGGTTACAAGCTTGTTATTGAAGATAAAGCGAAAGAATTTATCGCAGGTAAGGGATATGACGTACAATATGGCGCCCGTCCTTTGAAGCGAGCAATTCAAACTTATCTGGAGGATGGTTTATCCGAACTCATCATTTCCTCCTCTTTAAAGGAGGGAGATACTATTCAAGTATCTCTTAATAAAGAAAAAGGTGAATTGGAGATGAAAGTTGTCACTCCGGAATAAGATTATTTCCTGAATAAGAAAATAAAATAATATGCCATAATGTCAGACCTTCGGGTCTGGCATTTTTTTTGTCTCTATCTGAACAAACATCAATTAAAATTAATCAATAGATAAACTAAAAAATATACGTATTATGCAAAAAGGTAATATTGGGGTTACAACAGAGAACATTTTCCCTATCATTAAAAAGTTCTTGTACAGTGACCATGAAATTTTTCTGCGCGAATTAGTATCCAATGCAGTAGACGCCACTCAGAAGCTGAATACGCTTGCTTCTATTGGCGAATTCAAGGGTGAACTGGGTGATTTAACCGTTCACGTTGAATTGGGCAAAGATACCATTACTATTTCCGACCGTGGTATCGGTTTAACTGCAGAGGAAATTGAAAAGTACATCAATCAAATAGCCTTTTCAGGAGCTAACGACTTCTTGGAGAAATATAAGAATGACGCAAATGCCATTATCGGACATTTCGGACTTGGCTTCTACTCTGCTTTTATGGTTGCAAAGAAAGTAGAAATTATTACTAAATCATACAGAGACGGTGCACAAGCCGTCAAATGGACCTGCGATGGTAGCCCTGAATTCACTATTGAAGAAATAGAAAAAGCTGATCGTGGATCAGACATCATCTTATACATTGATGATGACTGCAAAGAATTCCTCGAAGAAGCACGTATTTCCGAACTTCTGAAAAAATATTGCAGCTTCCTTCCTGTTCCTATTGCATTTGGGAAAAAGAAAGAGTGGAAAGACGGCAAGCAGGTAGAAACAGCCGAAGATAATATAATCAATGATACCACTCCTTTATGGACACGTAAACCTAGCGAACTTTCGGATGAAGATTACAAATCATTCTATAGCAAGCTATATCCGATGTCTGATGAACCACTATTCTGGATTCACCTGAATGTTGATTATCCATTCCATTTGACCGGTATCCTCTATTTCCCGAAGGTAAAAAGCAATATTGAATTAAATAAGAATAAGATTCAGTTATATTGCAACCAGGTATATGTTACAGATTCGGTTGAAGGTATTGTGCCGGACTTCCTGACTTTGTTACATGGCGTAATTGATTCTCCGGATATTCCGTTGAACGTTTCCCGTTCGTATTTGCAAAGCGACTCGAACGTTAAGAAGATTTCAACATATATCACAAAGAAAGTATCCGACCGTTTGCAGTCTATATTCAAGAATGATCGTAAGCAGTTTGAGGAAAAGTGGAACGATTTAAAAATATTTATCAATTATGGAATGCTAACGCAAGAGGATTTCTATGATAAAGCACAAAAATTTGCCCTTTTCACCGATACAAATGACAAGCATTATACATTTGAAGAGTATCAAACCCTTATTAAAGATAATCAGACAGATAAAGATGGAAACCTAATCTATCTGTATGCAAATAACAAAGATGAGCAATATAGTTATATTGAAGCTGCCACCAACAAAGGATACAATGTTCTGCTCATGGATGGCCAGTTGGATGTAGCTATGGTGAGCATGCTAGAACAAAAACTTGAAAAATCTCGTTTCACTCGTGTAGACAGTGATGTTGTTGACAATCTTATTGTAAAAGAAGATAAGAAAGGTGAAACGTTGGAAGCCAATAAACAGGATGCAATCACAACAGCCTTCAAGAGTCAATTGCCTAAAATGGATAAAGTTGAATTCAATGTCATGACACAGGCATTAGGAGAAAATTCAGCTCCAGTCATGATTACTCAAAGCGAATATATGCGTCGTATGAAAGAAATGGCGAATATTCAGGCTGGAATGAGTTTCTATGGCGAAATGCCTGATATGTTTAATCTCATTCTGAATTCAGACCATAAGTTGATAAAACAGGTATTGAATGAAGAAGAAAGCGCTTGCCAAGCAGAAGTAGCTCCGATACTTTCTGAAATGGATAATGTCAACAAACAACGTAATGAGTTGAAGGACAAACAAAAAGATAAGAAAGAAGAAGAAATCCCCACATCAGAAAAAGATGAACTAAACAATCTGGACAAGAAATGGGATGATCTGAAAAGCAAGAAAGAAGCTATCTTTATCGGCTACGCAAGCAATAATAAAGTTATCCGCCAGCTGATCGATTTGGCTTTATTGCAAAACAATATGCTAAGAGGTGAAGCTTTGAATAACTTCGTAAAACGTAGCATAGAATTGATTTAATATCGCCCCTTTAAACATTACACATACTTCAAGAAAGAGCATTCAACGTTAAATACACGTTGTAATGCTCTTTTTCAATTTAAAACGATCGGTAAAATATCGATTAATTGAAAAGTATTGTATATATTTGAACACTTAATAGACAAAAAATTCAATTGTTTGATTTGGGTTATGAGAAAGATTTTTTTAGTGTTAATTACTTTATGGCTGATTATTCCGGCTATCCATGCCCAAAAAGTAGGACTTGTATTAAGCGGTGGTGGCGCCAAAGGGATGACGCACATCGGTATCATTCGCGCTTTAGAAGAAAACAACATTCCTATTGATTACATTGCAGGCACTTCCATGGGAGCCATTATCGGTTCTTTATATGCCATGGGATACTCTCCTGACGACATGGTAGAACTTCTCAAGTCGGAAGACTTTAAACGATGGTATTCCGGAGAAGTGGAAGAAAAATATGTATATCACTTCAAAAAGAATCTTCCCACTCCCGAATTTTTCAATATTCGTTTTTCATTCAAAGACTCACTGAAAAGTTTGAAACCTCAATTCCTGCCTACCAGTGTTGTCAATCCGATTCAGATGAATCTCGTTTTTGTAGACCTGTACGCACGTGCCACAGCTGCTTGTAAGGGAGATTTTGATAAACTTTTTGTTCCTTTCCGTTGCATTGCGTCCGATGTATATAACAAAAAACAATTAGTCATGAAGGAAGGAGATTTAGGAGATGCTGTAAGAGCTTCCATGAGTTTCCCATTCATGTTTAAGCCTATTGAAATAGACAATGTATTAGCCTATGACGGAGGTATTTATAATAATTTTCCTACAGATGTCATGAGAGATGATTTTCATCCGGATGTCATCATAGGAAGCGTCGTGTCAACCAATCCCACTAAACCCAAAGAAAATGACCTCATGAGTCAAATTGAGAATATGGTGATGCAGAAAACCGACTATTCCATTCCGGATTCTATGGGGATTTTAATGACGTTTAAATATGACAATGTCAATCTAATGGATTTTCAACGCATTGACGAATTACATGATATAGGATATAATCGAACCATCAGTATGATGGATTCAATCAAAAGTCGTATCCATCGGCGTGTAAATCTGGACAATATACGTTTAAGAAGAATGGTATACCGGAGTAATTACCCGGAACTACGCTTTAAAAATATCATCATTGACGGAGCTAATCCACAACAACAAGTATATATTAAAAGAGAATTTCATAAATCAGATAACAAAGAATTCACTTATGAGGATTTAAAACAAGGTTATTTCCGATTGTTATCTGATAAAATGATTTCCGAAATTATACCACATGCAATTTATAATCCGGAAGACGACACCTACGATCTACATTTAAAGGTGAAATTAGAAAATAATTTTGCTGTGCGGTTGGGAGGAAATATATCCACTTCCAACTCCAATCAGATCTATCTGGGGCTTAGCTATCAGGATTTAAACTACTATGCCAAAGAGTTTATCCTCGACGGGCAACTCGGAAAAGTATATAATAACGTGCAGTTTATGGCAAAGATTGACTTCGCCACTGCTATTCCTACCTCATACCGCCTTATAGGCTCAATCAGTACTTTCGACTATTTCAAGAAAGACAAACTTTTCTCGCGAAATAATAAACCCGCCTTTAATCAGAAAGACGAACGTTTCTTAAAATTGCAGGTCGGATTACCTTTCCTTTCGAGTAAACGAGCAGAGTTTGGGGTCGGAATAGCCAAAATAGAAGATAAATATTTTCAAAAAAGTGTGATTGACTTTGGAAATGACAAATTTGACAAAAGTCGCTATGATTTATTCGGTGGATCAATCAGCTTTAATGGAAGTACCCTAAATTCTAAACAATACCCCACACGTGGATACAGAGAAGCTCTTGTTGCCCAGATATTCGTTGGAAAAGAACGATTCTACCCTGGCGAAGGAAGTACCACCGCCAACAATAATAAAGACCATCACTCATGGCTGCAATTATCATACATGAAAGAAAAATATCATAATATGAGTGAACATTGGGTTTTAGGGTGGTATTTGAAGGCATTATATGCCTCTAAAAACTTTTCCGAGAACTATACGGCCACAATGATGCAGGCTGGAGAGTTTTCTCCCACACTACACAGTAAATTGACCTACAACGAAGCCTTTCGTGCCAATCAATTTGTAGGAGCTGGTATTCGGCCTATTTACCGTTTAAACCAAATATTCCATCTTCGGGGAGAATTTTATGGTTTTATGCCCATTTATCCAATCGAAAGAAACTCGTTGAATAAAGCATATTATGGAAAAGCTTTCTCCAAGTTTGAATATTTAGGAGAAATTTCTGTTGTATGTCAATTACCTTTTGGAGACATCTCTGCATATGTAAATCATTATAGCTCACCGAAAAGGGAGTGGAATGTCGGACTGAGTATAGGTTGGCAATTATTCAATTATCGGTTCATAGAATAATTTTCTACAAAAAAAGTCGTTGAAAAGCTTGCTAGTTCGGGAAAAGTCCGTATCTTTGCACCCGTTAAAACAAAATAATGGCCGCGTAGCTCAACTGAATAGAGTAGCTGACTACGGATCAGCCGGTTACAGGTTTGAATCCTGTCGCGGTCACTTTTTTGAATTAACAGAATGGCCGCGTAGCTCAACTGAATAGAGTAGCTGACTACGGATCAGCCGGTTACAGGTTTGAATCCTGTCGCGGTCACTTTTTCTTGAATTAACAAAATGGTCGCGTAGCTCAACTGAATAGAGTAGCTGACTACGGATCAGCCGGTTACAGGTTTGAATCCTGTCGCGATCACTAAATCCTCTGCATTTTATGTGGAGGATTTTACTTTTCACCCCATTTCATCGAAGAAATCAACCATTATGGCTCAGCCTGAAAACATGCCATTAGTTGATGCCCTAAGTTTATTCGGGCCAATCCCGCCCCCTTAATAACAATTGAAAAAGCATAGCTTTAGCCTATCTAAAGCTATGCTTTTCTATGTCTAAAGCGCCGCTTTACAGAGCAAAAACACATGGTTAGAGTATTCAGAAGAAAGGTGAAGGGGAATAAAAAATCATAGGCTGATTTAAAATAAATATCCCAATGATTGAGTTCAATCATTGGGATATTTATTTTAAACACTTCGATGTTTATTATGAACTAGCCAAGAGCCCATCTTTTTTCAGCATTTAATATTCAATTCATTCAAAACCTTGCGTATTGCCTCAAATGTAGTAATACGAGTAGGAACCAGTGGCAAACGAAGCTTATTCTCAATCATCCCCATAGCATTTAACATTGATTTTACGCCTGCCGGATTTCCATCGACAAATAACAGATTAAATAATTCCGTAAATCGATGGTGAATGGTCAACGCATTGGCAAAATCTCCTTGAAGCGCCAAACGTGTCATGCGACTAAATTCACGAGGAAAAGCATTACCAATTACCGAAATCACACCAACAGCTCCCAATGTTATGAGAGGAAAGGTAATACCATCATCTCCAGAGATTACATTAAAGTTTTCCGGTTTATTTTTAATAATATCATCCATTTGCGTGATATTGCCGGATGCTTCTTTAATAGCAACTACGTTATTGAAATCACGGGCAATCCGCAACGTAGTTTCAGCAGTCATATTTACACCCGTACGTCCCGGAACATTATATAATACGATGGGGAGCTCCGTAGCTTCCGCAATCGCTTTATAATGCTGATAAATACCTTCCTGAGAAGGTTTATTATAATACGGCACCACAGACAATATAGCATCAACCCCTGTAAAATCATCGTTTTTCAATGTTTCTACAATAGCGCGAGTATTATTACCACCTACACCTAACAGAATAGGAATTCTTCCGTTGACGCGGTCAATTACCATCTTTTTTATAGTTTTCTTTTCTTCCTCGGTCAGAGTCGGTGTTTCAGCTGTAGTTCCCAGCACACACAAGAAATCCGCATTATTCTGCAATAGATAGTCCACCATACGCATCAACGCGTCATAGTCAACGCTCTCATCCTCTTTGAAAGGAGTAATCAGTGCTACCCCCATTCCTTTCAATTTAGTCTGTATCATGAGTTTTAATTATAATCTCTAATTTATTTAGCCGCAAAAGTACGAATATTTTTCTTATCTTACGATATAAGTTTCAGAAATTCGTCTTCACTTAATATGGTTATTCCCAGTTTTTTTGCTTTTTCGAGCTTCGCAGGTCCCATATTATCCCCGGCCAGTATAAAACTTGTTTTTGCGGAAATACTCCCAACATTTTTCCCTCCGTTTTTCTCGATAAGCTCCTTATATTCGTCACGTGAGTGATGGATAAACACACCGCTAATAACAATAGACTGTCCTGCCAACTTATCAGTGTATTCACTCAAATCTTCCTCTGTGCGGTAAAGTTGCAGTCCAGCCTCCTTTAGTCTATTAACTAACTCACGATTAGACGCATTAGCAAAATAAGCAAGTATACTTTGAGCTATTTTTTCTCCGATTTCATCGATACTGACCAATTTCTCAAGATCTGCCTGCTGTAAATCATCGATATTCTCAAACGACTTCGCAATCTTTTTGGCCACAGTCTCACCAACAAAGCGGATTCCCAAAGCAAAGATTACACGCTCGAAAGGAACTGTTTTACTTTGCGCAATTCCCGTTACGATATTCTCTGCCGATTTTTCACCCATACGATCCAAACCTTTTATATCGTCAGCTGTAAGTTTATATAAGTCGGCCGTATTTTCAATTAACCCCAATCGATAGAACAGATCCACCGTTTCCGGCCCTAATCCATCAATATTCATAGCCTTTCGGCTAATAAAATGCTCTATTTTGCCTTTGATTTGAGGAGGACACGCTGTTTCATTCGGGCAATAATGAGCGGCTTCTCCTTCATATCTGACTAATTTACTGCCACATTCAGGACAATTAACAATAAACCGGACCTTCTCACCAAGCATAAAACTACGCGCATCTTTATCCACCCCTGTAATCTTAGGAATAATTTCACCGCCTTTTTCCACATAAACCATGTCTCCAATATGCAAATCAAGTCCCTCAATAATATCCGCATTATGCAAGGACGCACGTTTTACAACTGTTCCTGAAAGCTGCACAGGATCCAAATTAGCTACCGGCGTGACAGCTCCGGTTCTTCCTACCTGATAAGTCACCTTATTCAAACGGGTTAACGCACGCTCTGCCTGGAATTTATAAGCAATAGCCCATCGAGGAGACTTAGCCGTAAAGCCCAGATTCTTCTGCTGCCTCAAACTGTTCACCTTTAGAACAATCCCATCTGTGGCAACCGGTAGATTTTTACGCTCTACATCCCAATAATTGATAAATTCAAAAACCTCCTCTAACGTCTGACACTTACGCGTCAAATCAGAGATTTTAAAGCCCCATTTTGCCGCTTCCTGAAGATTTTCATAATGTCCGTCACAAGGCAGGTTATCACCCAGCAAATAATATAAATAGGCATCCAGTTTGCGGGAAGCCACAATAGAAGAATTCTGCAATTTCAGTGTGCCGGAAGCCGCATTTCTCGGATTGGCAAAAAGCGGCTCTTCACGTGCTTCTTTCTCTCGATTCAGCCCTTCAAACACTTCCCATGGCATAAGAATTTCTCCACGTATCTCAAAAGAGGCAGGATAATTATCACCATGCAATACAAGCGGAATAGAACGGATCGTTTTCACATTATCCGTCACATCATCCCCCTTTTCTCCATCACCACGGGTGACGGCACGAACCAACTTTCCATCTTCATAAGTCAGTGAAATAGAAGTACCGTCATATTTCATTTCACAACAAATCTCGAAATCCTCATTCAATGCCTTACGGACACGGTCGTAGAAGTCCGTCACTTCCGCTTCCGAGTATGTATTTGCCAGTGACAACATAGGATATTTATGAGCCACTTGCGTGAAATTCTTGTTTAAATCACTACCTACACGCATCGTAGGCGAATTTTCATCTTTATATTCTGGATGTGCCTGTTCCAAATCCTGAAGTTCACGCATCTTGTCGTCAAACTCTTTGTCCGAGATTTCAGGAGCATTCAACACATAATAATTATAATTATGCCGATGAAGTTCGGCACGCAATTCCTCTATTTTTTCCTTTATATCCATATTTCTTCGATTGTTTAAGGCAAAAATACATGTTTATCTTTGAATATTTGTACTTTTGCGAAAAATTAAAAGATTATGCGTATTGATATTATAACAGTTTTACCCGAAATGATTGAAGGTTTCTTCAATTGTTCTATCATGAAACGAGCTCAAGACAAAGGACTTGCAGAAATACATATTCACAATCTGCGTGATTATACCGAAGATAAATATCGCCGTGTCGATGATTATCCCTTTGGAGGGTTTGCCGGAATGGTTATGAAAATAGAGCCCATCGAACGTTGCATCAATACCTTAAAGGCAGAACGCAACTACGATGAGGTCATTTTCACGACCCCTGACGGAGAACAATTCAAACAGCCAATGGCAAACAGCCTCTCGTTGGCACAGAATCTCATTATTCTTTGCGGACATTTCAAAGGTATTGATTACCGCATCCGCGAACACCTGATTACTAAAGAAATCAGCATTGGAGATTACGTATTAACAGGAGGAGAACTGGCAGCCGCGGTAATAGCGGACGCTATCGTACGTATCATCCCTGGAGTCATTTCTGATGAACAGTCCGCACTTTCCGATTCTTTCCAGGACAATTTGCTGGCAGCACCCGTATATACGCGACCAGCGGATTATAAAGGATGGAAAGTTCCCGAGATTCTATTATCCGGTCATGAAGCAAAAATCAAAGAATGGGAACTACAACAATCCCTAGAACGTACCAGAAAACTTCGTCCCGACTTATTGGGAGAGTAAAATAGAGTGTAAATAAAAACGACGGTGAAGATTATGTAAATCCTCACCGTCGTTTTTATTTTGCCTTCAGTTTAAAAATCTTGCTTATTGCTAATATCTTCAAACACTAATTTATTTTTCATCTGCTATTTTCAACCCATTTATTCTTCCTTTATTCAAAAGGCAAATAGCATTTTTCTTGCAGATACAGTGCGAATGGTTATTGTATGTTTTCAATTATACCTCAAGCGCACCTATAATTTCCTTTACTGACTTACACCCGTGTCTTTCCAGGTAATTATTTATACCATCTTCCACCTTAATCGTAACAGCAGGATCTATAAAATTTGCCGTACCAATCTGGATAGCTGTCGCACCTGCAAGCATGAATTCGACAGCATCCCTCCAGTCCATAATACCTCCCAAACCAATGACAGGAATATTTACCGCTTTAGCAACTTGCCACACCATACGTAATGCGATAGGTTTTACGGCAGCTCCCGACATTCCTCCTGTTATCGTTGATAAAATAGGGCGTTTACGTTCCGCATCAATTGCCATACCCAGCAATGTATTGATTAATGACACGCTATCTGCACCACTTTCTTCTGCTGCGCGAGCTATTTCGGTGATATCCGTAACGTTTGGAGAGAGTTTTACGATAAGTGTCTTTTTGTAAGCAGAACGCACTGCTTTCACTACTTCTGATGCTCCCTTTGCTGACACACCAAAAGCCATACCTCCTTGCTTCACATTGGGACAAGAGATGTTTAGTTCTATAGCAGGAATTTTGTCAAGTTCATTAATGATTTCAGCTGTTTTTACATAATCTTCGATAGCAGACCCCGAAACGTTTACAATCATATTCGTTTGAATGTCTTTTATACGGGGATATATATGCTCTACAAAGTAGTCAACACCCTTATTTTGCAGTCCTACAGCGTTTAACATCCCCGAAGGAGTCTCTGCCATACGTGGATAAGGATTCCCTTCACGTTTGTGAAGAGTCGTTCCTTTTACAATAATACCACCTATTCGCGCTATATCAATAAAATCAGAGAACTCTTCACCATATCCAAATGTACCGGATGCTGTCATTACCGGGTTCTTCATTTGTAATTCACCAATATTTACACTCAAATCTGCCATAGTAATTTATTTATATTAAAAACAGGACCTTCCTTACATACACACAAGTGACCTTCTGTCGTATTTTCCACACAGCACAAGCATGCTCCGATACCACAAGCCATTGTATTTTCCAAAGAAACTTCACATTCTATTTGATTACTTTTGGCATATTTTGCCACAGCCACCATCATTGGTTTAGGACCACAAGTGTAAATCTGCTCAAATCGTACCTTATTTAATATAGAATGTTGAGTTACGTATCCCTTTTCGCCATGGCTACCATCTTCCGTAGTAGTATATACCTCTCCATATTTGACAAACTCTTCCAGCTGCAACAAATCTTTGTCGCTACGGGCACCTAACAGGAACGTAGGTTTGTGGCCTTTTTTAGCCAATTGCTCACCTAAATACAACATGGGAGCTGTTCCGACACCTCCACCAACTAATAAGAGCTTATCAGAAGCCTCCTGAGGCATTGTGTATGCATTTCCCAGCGGAAGCACCACGTTAATTGTATCACCGGAATTAGCCTCTGCCAGACATCTTGTTCCATCACCAACCAGCTGGATCAGAAACCAGACCTCATTTCGCTGTTTATCTACAAAATTAATAGAAATAGGACGACGCAAGAATGTAGTAGGCGAACCGTCCACCCGGATTTCCGCAAACTGCCCAGGTAACATTTCGGGCAGTAATGACTGAGACGTCAATTTTAGCAATACATAGTTTGCATTCAATCTGATATTCTCGGTCACTGTCAGATCTAAAATAAATTTCTTCATGTATGGATATAAAAGTATAAATTCGTATTCCGGGTACAAAGATACAGGAAATTGCTCAAACCACCGATTTTACTCTTTATTTTTCAGGCCTAAACGTCTCATAGGTATTATCATCGAAAAATATTCTTATTTCTGTGATTTTCCTAGCAGGCTTTTCTATATACCTAATCTCTTGTTTTACAATCTCTTTAGGGGCATTTTCAGCGTTTCTTAATGGCATTTCCTTGCGATTTTCCAGAATAGCCGGCTCATTGGACGAATTTATGAGATTCTCATCGAATAAAGAAGGCAGATAATCGCTATTAGAAGAAGAAAAAGAAGTCTCTTCATGAGATACCATCATTTCGCCCTTTCCATAAAGCAACCATTCAAGATTTACATAGTCATACTTTTGATGAACCTTCATTACGACCTCTAAACTGGGTTTATTCCGATCATTTAAAATATGAGAGAGAGTAGATTGTTGTACTCCGATTGTTTCAGCAAAAACTCTAGGAGGAACTTTTTCTCTTTCCATTATCATTCTGATTCTGTCTTTTATTTCCATACTACCTTCTTTTTATTACAATTGTATGTGCTATGCAGCTAATTCACAAAAATACGTGTCATATCATTGATAATACAAAGGTAAATATTTATATTCACAAAAGCAAATTACAAATATAAAAATACAGATATTACAAAAGTATATCATGTAATACAAATCGAATATCACGTTTGTAACTCAAATAAAAAGAGTAAATATAGACATATATCTTTAATTAAACAATTAGACATAAAATACAGATATATAGAGATATAAGCATTATAGTTATAAATCAGACGCCATTATTCACAAATATACATGCCACTTAAAAGAGGCTTTTATAGTACAAATTGACACAACAACACATATCACACTGATTTACAATTAAATAAATACATAATCCTTATTTGTTAATAGCTATATAACTACATTTATATATGGAATATTAGTCTTGTAATCGCTTGAATATACTTTTGTGAACATCCAATATTTATCACACTTGTATAATATTCACATTAATACTTTACACATCGGTAACAGATATAATATACAAAAGTAAATATTGATAGTTGCAAAAGCAATAAAAGGAAGGAATCAACTTCATGCTTTACCAATGTATATTGCTATTTTTATCTAATCATCCTTTACAATTTTCTCTAAAAAGCAAATCCTTGCGATATTTCTGTACCAATCTCCAGTTATTTATTTTTTTTCGATTCTAGAAGGCCTATTTTTCACATAAATAAATGATATACAATAATTTAACCTCAATAAAGTGAATTTGCATTTCTATTAAACTAGAAAAAAATCATTCTGTAACAATCAAATGTAACCTGAACTATCAAAATGACATTAATGGCCAGCTTTAGAAAAAGAGAAAATCTCCATTCTCACTATAAAACGGTAGCATCAAAATCCAAAATGCTTTTTTGATAAAACTCAAGGATCAGTAAACTTTTCTCATTAGAAAACTCAAGCTTCAGTTTTAATGAAAATGCTTTTTTTGAAGATAGGATAATATAAAATAAAAAAAACTGTTTGTGTGATTAGCCAAACAGTAACTCTATAAAACGATGAAAGAACTAAATCTATTTGTAAAATAATCACAGAAAATAGTGGGAGTCCTTTTGAAGAAAAGTATAATTATGGGAATGTAAAAAAGACATATACTCCCCATTTCTATCTATGGTAAAAGTATATGTCTGATATTATATGTAATTCTTAATTCGATTTAATGCAAAATTTTAAACACCAGCTCGCGAAGAATATCCCCATCTGTCATAGAACTGTTTTGAACTCCTTTAGATTTTGCATCAGCATATCGTATTTCTCCAACAATTTGCATCGTCTTTACTCCACTATATTTTCGCATTGCTACCATATAATCCCGAGCCTGCCACGGAGTTCTTAATCCTAGCATATTTGCAATTCCCTGCTCTGATTTATCCGGTGCATAATAAGCCAACATCAAGTTGGAGTAAAAGCCAAATAATAGAGAAAGCGTCATTTGGATCGGATTCGTTTTCGGATTTTCCTCAAAATATTTTATTATTTTGTTCGCTTTCAATATATCCTTTTCCACTAAAGCACTGCGCAATTCGAAGTTATTATAATCTTTGCTTATGCCGATATTCTTTTCTATTTGTTCAGGAGTAACACGTTTCTGTCCGGCAGGTAAAGTGATAATCAACTTTTCAAGTTCTCCGGTCAGACGACTTAAATCCGAGCCTACAAAATCAGCAAGCATAGAAGTAGCCTTTGGCTCCATATCAACCCCTTTTCGTTTCATATATGAAGCGATAAAACCGGGTAGTTGCGCATCTTTGATTTTTTTAGACTCAAACAATACACCTGTTTTTTCCACCTCGGCAGCTAACTTCTTTCTACGATCTAACGTTCCATGCTTATGGCATATCACTAAGATAGTGGAAAGCAAAGGTTTTTGAAGATAATATGACAACTCCTCCATATTGCGCACGGCTTGCGCTTCCTTAACTACTACTACTTGATGTTCCGACATCATGGGATAACGCTTTGCGGCATTTATAATCGTTGCCACATCCACGTCAGCACCATACACAACAGTCAGGTTGAATTCTTTTTCCGTTTCGCTCAACACATTATCCGTTATGTAATCTGCAATCAAGTCGATATAATACGACTCTTCTCCCATCAGGTAATAGACAGGGCGATACTGCTTTGCTTTCAATTCCTTGAGGATGTCATCACAGGTCAATTCTTGTTTTGCCATATATATTTTTTCAGAAAGACCGGATTACCAGTCGAATTTCAAGTGTTTAACAGTTTTCTTTTCATCAATAATCATACGCAGAGAAGCAATGCCAATTTCAACATGCTCTTCTACATAATTTCTGGTAACCAAATTATCGCTTTTATCCGTTTTCACTCCGTCTGGAGTCATTGGCTGATCGGATACCAATAATAATGCACCGGTAGGAATATGATTGGCAAAGCCACAACTAAACAGAGTTGCAGTTTCCATATCGACTGCCATAGCCCGTGTCTTTGTCAGATATTCTTTGAACGCATCATCATGTTCCCAAATACGACGGTTGGTGGTATATACAGTACCGGTCCAATAGTCGCGGCCTTTGTCACGGATGGAAGAAGAAACGGCACGCTGCAACATAAATGCAGGCAACGCAGGAACTTCAGGAGGAAAATAATCATTGGAAGTTCCCTCCCCACGGATAGCCGCAATAGGAAGAATCAAATCACCAAGCTGATTTTTCTTGTCGATACCACCACATTTTCCGAGGAATAAACATGCTTTGGGACGAATAGCACCCAGCAAGTCCATGATGATAGCTGCGTTGGGACTTCCCATACCGAAGTTAATCATTGTGATGCCTTCGGCAGAAGCAGAAATCATATTTGCGTCCCTTCCTAAAATAGGAACATTAAATTGATTTGCGAAAATCTCGACGTACTTGTTGAAGTTAGTCAACAGAATATACTCTCCAAAATCCTCCAGGTTACGTTTTGTGTAACGCGGCAGCCAATTAGCTACGATTTCTTCTTTTGTTTTCATAATTATCTATTAAATTTGTGCTCCCAATAATGGGAACCATTATTTAACTTACAAAAATAATAAATGTTATCGTTAAACCTACCAGTATTCGACACTAAAATAAACGTACGAAACGGAAAAAATGTAATTTTCGATGTTATTCGTAAACGATATGTCGCCCTTACCCCTGAAGAATGGGTACGGCAACACTTTGTTCACTTTCTTATTGCACACAAAGGATATCCGACTGCGCTTCTTGCCAATGAAGTAATGGTTAAGTTGAACGGTACTACCAAACGATGTGATACAGTACTTTACCGGAGGGATTTATCAGCCCGGATGATTGTAGAATATAAAGCACCACATATTGAAATAACGCAGGCCGTTTTCGACCAGATCACCCGGTATAATATGGTACTGAAAGTAGATTATCTGATTGTCAGCAATGGAATGCAACATTATTGCTGCCGTATGGATTATGAACATCAGAGTTATACGTTCCTACAGGATATTCCTGATTACCATTCTTTATAAAATAATCCGCTGCATTCGCCTTAAAAAAACAGACTTGCCAACAAGAATAAAATAGCGTCACTATCCCCTCAAGATAGTGACGCTATTTGCCTACTATGGTGACGCCATCCCGAACAGATAGCGTCACTATACCAACTACCCTTTCAGACAGTCTCAAACAGCTTTTTACTTCTGCGCTGCAGCATCTTTCCCCCCACCATCATCTGCTTTCTTTTTACTGAACCGCTCTTGCAATTTCTGCATCAATTCGTAAAAATTAGGAATATAAACGGTAGCTAATAAAGTATTCATAGCCATACCAAACACAACAGCGGCCCCCAATGCTATACGACTTTGCGCACCTGCACCGGTGGCGAACAACAATGGCATCACACCTAATACAAAAGCAAAAGATGTCATCAGGATCGGACGCAAGCGGACATGTCCCGCTTCAAAAGCAGCTTCTCGAATCGAATTACCTTCGGCAAGGAAATCACGGGCAAATTCCACAATCAAAATTCCATTCTTTGCCGAAAGCGCAACAAGCAAAATGATACCGATTTGTGTATAAATACTGACCGGAGTTCCCATAATCAGACAGCCAATCATGGCCCCCAACAATGCTACCGGCAATCCGATAACGGCTGCCACCGGACTGGTCCAACTTTCATACTGTGCAGCAAGTACCAGGAAAGCAACAATTAAAGCCATCACCAGTACAATGGTAGTCGTATTTCCTGCCTGTGTTTCCTGATAAGCCACAGAAGTCCATTCATACCCAAACTCATCTTCCAACTGTTCCTTAAATAATGCTTCCATTTCCTGTATGGCCTGCCCGGTACTACTTCCCGGAGCAACATTACAAGTCAGAGAAGCAGTCGAATACATATTATAACGGTTTATTTGATCCTGTCCTAACTGTTCCTCCACTTTGGTGAAAGAAGAAAAAGGTACCATCTCTCCTGCCGCATTCGGCACACTTAGTTTCAAGACATCATCAATCACACGCTGTGCCTGATCCCGTGCCTCAATCTTCACCTGATAGATACGACCGAATTCAACAAAATCATTTACATAAGCCGCTCCCATATAATAGCCCAATGTAGAGAAAACATCATTCAAGGCAATCCCCATAAACTGCACTTTATCACGGTCGATATTCAAGAAATACTGCGGAACATTTGCCTGGTACTGACTGGACACAGATGCTAAAGCCGGTTTAGAATGATAAGAAGCAAGCAACGCATTGATAGCCTGCTGCATTTCCGTTGGTCCCAGATTACGCCGGTCTTCCAACTGAAGTTGCAAGCCGCCGGAAGCACCCAGTCCCGGAATAGCCGGAGGAACCATCGCAAATACTTCCGCAGCCTGAATAGTCATATACGCTTCACCATTCAAACGGTTGACTACGGCAGCAGCCGTATGCTCCTTCCCTTTCCTTTCATCCCAGTTTTTCAGTACCACAAAATAAGTTGCCGAGTTACTCTGCTCGCCGCCACCCATTATCGAGAAACCGGAAATACCAATATAATTTTTCACTTCCGGATAAGAATCTAGAATTGCATTTACCTTTTCTCCCACTGCCTGCGTACGCTCAAGACTAGCTGCAGGTGGAAGCTGAACAACAGCAATAAAATACCCGTCATCCTCGTCCGGGATGAAAGTAGACGGCCAATGCATAAAGAGCAATACAGCAATAACAGTCAAGGCACCGTAGGAAACGAGAGCCATTCCGGGACGTTGAAGCAACCATTTGACAATCTTGTCATACACTCCTTGCGTCTTGTCATAAGCCTTATTGAAACCCTTGTATATAAAGAAGTTAGAAGGTTTACTCTTTTCAAGAAACAACGCACAGAGCGCAGGGGTCAATGTCAACGAATTAAAACCACTCAACACGGTAGAAGCAGCAATAGTCAATGCAAACTGCTTATACAACTGTCCCGAAATTCCACTAATCATCATCGTCGGAATAAACACAGCCAGCAGTACAAGCACTACCCCGACAATCGGACCTGTAATCTCTCCCATCGCTTTCGTCACTGCTTCGCGAGGTGAGTATTGCCCGGTTTCCAGTAACCTCGAAGCATTCTCCACCACCACTATCGCATCATCTACCACAATGGCAACTGCCAGAATCAGCCCAAACAACGTCAGTGTGTTGATAGAGAAACCAAATGCCGCCATCACGGCAAATGTACCAATCAACGATACCGGGATGGTAATACAAGGAATAATCACAGCCCTCCAATTCTGCAGGAACAGGAAAATAACGAGAATCACCAGCAAAGTCGTTTCAAAGAATGTGACCATCACTTCATCAATAGAAGCATGAATCACGTCGGTCGTATCCAAAGTGACATTATACGAAACTCCTTTCGGGAAACTTGCCGCCAATTCCTCCATTTTAGCCTTCACTCCTTTGGAGACATCCAGCGAATTGGAACCCGGTTGCTGGTAAATAGCAATAGCTGCCGTAGGTTTTCCATTCAATCGCGACACTACGCTATATGACGCAGAACCCAAATCGATGCGTGCAATATCCTTCAGGCGAAGCATCGCTCCGTTTTGTTCGCGACGAATAATAATATTGCCGAACTGTTCCGGAGATTTCAATCGCCCCTGGACATTCAATGTATACTGAAAAGCATTATTATTATCCTGCCCGATAGGTTGACCGATATATCCGGCAGATACTTCCACATTCTGCGACTGGATAGATTGATAAACCTGTTGCGGTGAAATATTCCGTATACGCATAGCCTCCGGATCGAGCCAGATGCGCATCGAATAGTCCCCCGCTCCCATAACATTCACAGCACCCACTCCAGGGACACGTGTCAGTTGGTCTACTAAATTCAGTTTGGCATAATTAGTCAGATACAGACTGTTATATACAGAATCCTGCGAAGTCATTGTCAGGAACATCACAATATTTGAAGACTGTTTCTGCACAGTGACTCCTTGCACTACTACCGGTTCCGGCAGTGATGATTGCGCGATACTTACCCTGTTTTGTACCTGCACAGTTGCCATATCGATGTCCGTACCGACAGCGAATGTAATGGTCAGAGAATATGCTCCCGAAGAAGAAGAATTGGAAGACATATAAAGCATACCATCTACGCCATTCACCTGCTGTTCGATAGGAATACCCACTGTTTGAGCAACAGTTTCAGCATTTGCTCCGGGATAAACGGCAGAGACCTGCACCGTTGGCGGCGTGATCTCCGGAAATTGCGCCACAGGCAATATATTGAGTGTAATCAGACCGGCTACTACAATAAGCAGGGCAAGAACAGTAGCAAATATCGGTCGGTTGATAAAAAACTTAGAAAACATAATATATAGGTTTAAAAGCAGCCTCTCCACAACCTTCTCCCAAAGAGAGGGAACAAGAAAGTTACTTTTGTTAATTAATCGGTTTTAAGTACATCACCTTTATTGATTTCATTTGTTAGTCAATCAGTTACCAAAGAGACTCTACTTCTCTCTTTTGGGGAGAGAATCAGGGAGAGGCTTTATCTTCATTCCGTCTCTGACTTTCATCAAAGCCTCTGTGACATACTGTTCCTGTGGAGAAAGCCCCCCCACTACCTGCCGTAAAGTGCCGTCGACCAACTGCCCTATTTCAATATGCCGGTAATGAACTATATTCGAATCATTTACAACATATAAATATTTGCCTAACTGATCGGTCCCGATAGAACCATCTTTCACCAGCACTGCATTTTTAGCTTCTCCATAAGGTAAAGTAATGCTTACATACAACCCACTCTTCAATATCCCTTTCGGATTATTAAAATTGGCACGAACCGTCAGCGTACCTGTATTCAAATCTACATTGGGTGAAAGATAGTCGAGGGCAGCCGGATAAGTTTCAGTCCCCTCCTTTCCCAGTTGAACCATTATTTTCTGCGGAAGATTGACCGGTAATTGCTGGTTATCCATAGCCATCGTCAACCACTGATTATCAGCTACATTGAAGTAAGCATACATCTGATTATCCTTATAAATAGTGGCCAATGTGACCGGCTGCAACGAGCCGCCTACATAACTTCCTACGTCCACCGTCGCTTTACTGATAGTGCCATCAAACGGCGCACGAACATAGCAATATCCCAAGTTTGTACGGGCAGTGCTCAAAGCTGCTTCCGCATTACTGACAGCCGCAACCCCTTCCGCCACAGACGATTCCGCCTGAAGCACCTGTATCTGACTGACAGCATCACTCTTTACAGCCTCTTTCATACGGCTATAATTATTACGGGCATATTCCAGTTGCGCCTGGGCGGTTTTCAGTTCTGCTTCTGCCTGCTCCACCTTATCTTTATACAAGGTAGGTTCAATGACAAACAACAGTTGCCCCTGTTTCACCCGTCCTCCGGGGACATATGAGGTAGACTGTAAAGTTCCGTTCACTCGAGCCACAAGATTCACCGTTTTTTCAGTTGTCAGATAACCCGGGTAATCTTTCGTCAAAGTAATATCCTCCACTATGGGTTTGGTCACGCTAATTTCCGGAGTTGGCATACCTCCCATCGCTCCTGTACTTTTCTTCTCCTTGCAACCCGTCAATATAGGCAGTGCAAGAAAGATATACATCAGTTTTTTCATATCTGTTAGGTTATATATTTATTGATTGATTTTTATTCTCTCCAACCGCCTCCCAAAGCCTTGTAAAGGGCTATCAGTTGCAAAAGTGAACTCCCTTGTGCCTGCACCAGCTGATTCTCATAAGATAACAGAGAACGTTGCGCATCGAGTACGTTTTGGAAAGGCGAGAGCCCCTGCTTGTACAGTTCCAGTGAAAGTTTCAATGTCTCAATTCCTTGATTACGCACTTCCCGCAGGGCGACAATCTGTTTGATTGAATTCCGGTAAGCATTCATAGCGTTGTCAGTCTCCTGTACGGCAGTCAAAACCGTCTGGTTAAACTGATTGATCGCTTCATCCAGTTGCGCTTTTGCCAGTCGGGTTGCATTCACCAGTTGTCCTCCGCTGAAAATAGTCCAGTTCAATGACGGAGCGATTTCATAAGTCATACTTTTACTTTTGGTGAGATCCTTCAAATCACGGGCGGCATATCCAAATGATCCTTTCAAGAAAACTTTCGGCAACCAATCCGCTTTCGAGGCTCCGAGCAATGCTGCCTGTGCATTCACGCTCAATTCCGCACCTCGTACATCAGGCCGTCTCAATAACAAATCAACAGGCATCCCCACTCCAATCGGTTCCATGTAATCGGGCAGCGTTCCGCCGGATTCGAGAACCGGGCGAATATCCTGCGGATACATTCCCAACAAAACGGCCAATGTCGTTATATACTGATTGATACCCGCTTCCAGTTGAGGAATGGAGGCTTTCGTGCTATACAACACAGATTTAGCCTGTGCCACATCGAGCTTGGCAACAAGCCCGGTATTATAACGTACTTCCGTGATTTTCAAGACTTCTTCCTGCGAAGCACTATTTTTCTTCACTACTTCAAGCTCTTGTTGCAATTCCCTTAGATTGATATAGGCTGAGGCTACCTCTGCAGCCAACGAAACCATAACGCCCGTGTACTCTTCCTTACTGGCGGCAAAATTCTCTTTCTGTGCTTTTACCCGCTTACGGATACTGCCGAAGATATCCAGCTCCCAACTCATACTTAGCGAAGCATCATAATAATGATCCGTTGTTTGAGGCAGCGAACTGGTATTTCCACTTGTTTCCTGACGAGTCCACCCAGCATTCAGTCCGATGGAAGGAAAGAAATTACTGCGTTCTATCCAAAGATTGGCACGGGCGGCGGCTATACGGTTAATTGCCATCGCAACGGAATAATTACGATCTACTGCCAGAGCTATCAAAGAGTCCAGTTTGGCGTCTTGGAATGACTTCCACCAATGGTCATCCACCGGAAGTATCTGTTGAAACACTTCCCCGCTCTCTTCCCAATCGTTAGGGAGCGGAGCTTTCAAATAACGGTTTGCAGTCTGTCCAACCGCAGTTACAGTCGAAAGAAACATAAGGAGCGATGTGCCCCACATTCGTATACTCATATCAGTTCAGGTTTTTATGAAATGAAAAGATAACAACTAAAGGGTAAGTTTGTTTACCGGATTCGATTCCCCATATGGGCACTTGCTAAAACAAAAAAGCCCCGCATTGTTGCAGGGCTTACTTTATATATCAAAATAGTAACTTTACTTACTACTTAACCGCTTTCTTTATTCAGCAGTTTTTCTTCTGATAGCTCTTTTGGTAGTAGTTGCCGGAGCTTCTTCCACCTTGTGCTCGATTTGTACACCAGCCAATTCCGGGTCAATCATAATACGTCCACAATATTCGCAAACGATTACTTTCTTACGAGAACGGATATCCAGCTGTCTCTGGGGTGGAATCTTGTTAAAGCAACCACCACATGCGTCACGTTGTACATACACAATACCCAATCCATTACGAGAGTTCTTGCGGATACGTTTGAAAGACTGCAACAGACGTGGTTCAATCTTAGTTTCCAAGTCTTTAGCTTTGTCTCTCAATTTCTCTTCTTCCTGTTTGGTCTCAGAGATAATTTCATCCAGTTCGCTCTTTTTCTGCTCCAGGTCTTTCAGCCTTTCGTTTAGAATCTGATCGTTCTTTGTCACTTCAGCTTCTTTTTCTTCTTTATCAGCAGAATATTCTTTGATTCTCTTTTCGCAAAGTTCGATTTCCAGTGTCTGGAATTCGATTTCCTTCGTCAAGAAGTCATATTCACGGTTGTTGCGAACATTGTCTTGTTGTGACTTATATTTTTCTACTGAAGCCTTTGCTGTTTCGATTTCTACTCTCTTGCCGGCAATAGCAGATTTCAGTTCATCCACTTCAGCTTTGATCTTGTCGATACGGGTACTCAAACCAGCAATTTCATCTTCAAGGTCTTGCACTTCCAACGGAAGTTCACCTCTCAATGTCTTGATTTCATCAATCTTAGACAACATTGTTTGCAGTTGGAACAGTGTCTTCAGTTTCTGTTCTACCGTCAACTCATTCGGATCTTTTTTTGCTTCTCTAGCCATTTTACTTATAAATATTTTATGGGATTCGTATTTATTTTACTCAATTGGAGTGCAAAATTAGGAAATAAATCCCGGATTATGGAATAAAAAATTTCTTTTGTATATTGTTCGCTTTCGTAATGACCAATCTCTGCCATCAGAATATCTTCTTCATGGCCGAAATAATCATGATATTTAATTTCGCCGGTAATAAAAACATCTGCTCCCGACCGGATCGCCTGTGGAAGCAAAAATGCACCTGCACCACCGCACAATGCTACTTTCTGTATCTCTCTTCCCATCAGCTTGTTATGACGCAGACACCCCACTTCGAATGTCTTCTTGATGCGTCTCAAAAATTCGAGCTCTGTCTCCGATTCATCCAATTCACCGACAATTCCCGCCCCCGCCTGCGACCAATCGTTCACCAACGGATAAATGTCGAATGCCGGTTCCTCATAAGGATGGGCAGCCAATAAAGCTTTGATGGTTTCCGCCTTTTTAAAGGAAGGAAGAATCGTTTCAATCCTCACCTCCTCTTCGTGGTGCAGTTCTCCGATTGTTCCACAGAAAGGATGCGTTCCCTCTTTTGCACGGAAAGTTCCCTCTCCTTTCAGATTGTAACTACATGAATCATAGTCACCTATATTTCCGCATCCGGCGGCAAACAATGCTTCACGTACCGCGTCTGCTTGTGCGTAAGGGACAAAAGTCACCAACTTGACCAAGTTATTCTCTTTCGGCTCAAGCACTTTCAAATTCTTCAATCCGATTTTTTCGGCTATCTTATAATTGACCCCACCTTGTGCATTATCCAGATTCGTATGTGCTGAATAGATTACAATATCATTCTTTATTGCTTTCAATATACAGCGTTCCACATAATCCTTGCCCGTAATGGATTTATATCCTTTAAAAATCAGCGGATGATGAGATATGACGAGATTGTATCCCAACGCAATCGCTTCATCCAACACAGCTTCAGTAACGTCAAGACACAACAAAGCCCCTGTTGCTTCCGCTTCTGTCAATCCGATTTGCAGGCCGGCATTATCAAAGCCGTCTTGCAATGGCAGAGGCGCGAATCGTTCAAGGGCGCTTACTATTTGCTTAATTTTCATTATTTGGTAGAAAATTTGGCTGCAAATATAATAAATAAAAAAGGAATAATCATACTAAACGGTCGTTTTTTAGAGAATTTATCGTTATCCATTTTTTGAGACCACCGTAAAAGATATAAAACACCACATATGAAAAGTTTAAGTTTCAGAAAAGACTTGGTAGGTGGTAAAGAGCCGTATTTTCTTCATGCGCCAGAAATTACAGGAAGAACTGAAAGACTTCCGCTAAACTCTAACTATATCCACATCGGTTTCAGATTAAACAATTGATTTCATTTTTCAGTTTTATCAATAGGTAATAGGCAAAGAGAGTGTATATTCTTTTTGCCTTTTGGCTGTTTTCATCGGGCAAATATGGATAATATGCTCAACAACCAGAGCTAAAAGCAAAGATAACCCGTTATTCGTGTCTAGCTTTTGCTTTTCATCTGCACTTTGTTTTTCAGCGCATACCGTTCGTCTACTACCCTGTCGGTAGGAAAGAAAGTGAAAATAAGCCGCCACTCTCCTTCTTTATAGATAAATTTACGTCCGCTGGCTCCACGAAGAATTGCTTCGTGCTTTTCCCGCAGGAACGATTCGATATGTTCCGGCATTTCAGTGCCGGATGCCGAAAACTCCACTATTATAAAAAAATGTGGAATAGATATTTCAGCTACTTTACGGAATATCTGCTCGGTAACTGTCATTTTCGGGGTTCTTTGGTTACCTCTAATAATTTCCCGTATGCGTCAAAAGATCGGCGTGAAGCCAATGAAATAGTTATCATCAGCGACAGCATAGATGCCGTAAAAGTAATCACCATAATCATCATCTGATACTTGATGGCAACGTTCGGACTGCTTCCTCCCAGGATTTGTCCGATCATTGTGCCTGGAAAAGCTACCAATCCCATCACGGAAATGTTCGCAATCAGCGGACTGAAGGATTTAATAATGGCCTGTCGGATAAATGGAGCCTGCGCTTCCTGCCTTGTTGCTCCGTTTCCCAATAAATAACGGTACAACTGTTGCTCACGTTTCAATCCGCTATAATAAGTATTCAAAGCTATCACATTGCTCGAAAGCATATTACCCATCAGGATACCGAATATCGGAATAAAGTATTGGGCGCTAAATATATTGTCCAATTGAAGAACAATACCGATAAAGTACAAGCCTACCAATACAACACTACAAAGAAATCCTACCGTAATAGGGATTAATAAGATACGACGTTTCAACTGGGTACGCACCAGTGCTGTCTGTCCGGCTACGAATATCATAATTATCACCCAAAGGAAGTTGATCCAGGGATTGTTCCATAAAAAGAGATATTTCAGATACATGCCGATAAAGAACAGTTGGATAATCATCCGTACTGTACCAATCAGGGCAGGTTTCAGTAGTCCCGTTTTAAACTTCCAAAGATAAAAGAACGGAATGGCAAGCAGAAGCAAGCCTATAAAAAGATTATAATATGATATATCAATCGTTCCCACAGTGTATTCTTAACAATTCTATCCGATTCGTGTTAGAGTTCTCTCCAATCGTTACAATTCTATTAAATAATGACAACCCGAAGCAAAGTCCTTATCATGCGATACGGCCAGCACTGCTGTTCCCCTTTCTGCCTGTCGCCGGAAGAAAGACAAGACTCTACCGGTCGAATCGGCATCCAAAGCAGAGGTCGGTTCGTCTATAATAATCAAAGGTTTATTGAGCATAGCCGCTACAGCGAGCATGATGCGTTGACGCTGGCCGCCCGACACTTCATTCACTCTCTTGGTATATAATTCATGTTCCAGTCCCAATTCATCAAAACAAGCAAAAAGCCTTTCTTCCGAAAAAGGGGCAGAACGGTTCACTTTCAGTCCGAACGGGAGAGCTACCATCTCTTTCACCCATTCAAAAGGCAATGCCAATTCCTGGGGAATCCATGCAATCTGCCGCCTGACTGTATCAATAGTCGATTTATCCAACACCATTCCTCCTACCCTGATTATCCCTTCTTTCAACGGAACAAAACCCATTATCGCATTCAACAAAGAAGTTTTTCCACAGCCGGATTGCCCTACAATGCAAGCGGTTTCTCCCCTTTCCAATTTCATATTAAAACCGGAAACAAGAACCTCTGTCCCAAAAGCAATACAAATGTTCTCAATATGTAGCATTTAATCGTACCTTTTGAAAATTTCACCAAAAGTATAAAAAAACAAGGGCATACGTATCAAAATCCCTTTGTTTTCTTAGAAATTTTCTTAGAACGACATGTTTTGTCGTCACGTGACATTATCTTTGCTCTTGATAATTAAAATTAATACCAAATATGGGCAAGAAACGGGAAGGAATGCAACGATTGCTGGTCATTATCAATAAATTAAAAGGACCGCAACAGTATGTGCCGCGTAAAGAATTGGAGAACTACGTGACACATCGCATGGAAGAACGAGATGGAACACCTGTAGACATAAGAACTTTGCAGCGAGACTTCAAAGATATAGAAGATCTATTTGGTATCCGCATCTGTTTTGATAAGAAACAAAACGGTTATTATATCAATGAGGAAGACGATTTGAAAAAGGAGCAGTACGAACGGCTTCTGCTAAACTTCGACCTATTGAATGCTTTGGACAAAACTTCCAACCTACACACCTATGTTCTTGCCGAACATCATCGACCAAACGACAGTGAATGTCTTCCGGCATTGATAAAAGCCATTAAATTCTTTCACCCGGTAGAATTCAGTTATATTTATGTACGTGAAGGAGACAAAGTACGCAAAAAGAAAGTCTTACCTTATTATCTGAAAGAAGACCAGCAAAGATGGTATCTCCTCGCCTATGACAACAACATATTAAAAACTTTCAATATAGACTGTATCCGCAATCTCAAAATCCTTTATGAGGAAACCTTCAAAAGGAATATGAATATTGATGCAAACAACTTATTTAAAGACAGCTACGGCATCTGGAATCAGACAGATATTCCAGTAGAAAATATTGAACTAAGCTATAGTGCATTAGATGGCAGTTTCTTGAAATCGATTCCTTTGCATCATTCACAAGAAATCATTACGGACAATGAGATGGAATTTCGAATCAGATTACGCCTTCGTATTACTAATGATTTTGTAATGGCATTGCTCTCACGTAGTAGTTCACTTACAGTAATTGAGCCGTCACATCTTCGGGAACGGATACGGAGAATTTATGAGGAAGCAATAAAAAGGCATTTATAACATAACGTTTAACATTAAAACTATGAATCTATTTAAAGCATTATTTGGTAGCAGTTTTTTTCAGCAAGAAATGAAACGTAATCAACAATATCGCGACAACTACGCCTGTTGCGATGATATTGACGTAAATATTGATCTTGCAGAAGAAATTGAAAACGAAACACAGAATGAAAAACTGGTTTTGTCTGACTATATACCTGAATCTTATTTATATGACAATGAGAATGGAGAAATGGATGATGAGATAGATTTGATAGAGTAAGAGATTGATTGTTAACGAAGACTATACTTAAACCTAAAAAAAACAATACCCTAGAGTGTTATATTGCAAAATATATCTATATTTGCACTGTCATCATAAGCAATTATATGACATTACATTTTATTAGATGAAAGTGTTTTGCTTTTATCCTTATTCGGGAAATCTGGTAAATTTCAAAAGGAACAGGGATAACAATAACACTCATCACTTGTATTTTCGTATGTGTTACCTATGCGCATATCTATACAAGTGTGGGGTATTGTTTATTTGTTCCTTAGGTTTACCAGAACCTCCCGATAGATAAACAGACGACTCCACACTTTCTTTTTATAATGCGGTTATAATGGTGGAGTCTTATAACCAACTTTTTAAATCATAATATTTATGCAAAACGAATTACGCGCCAAAGGTTTCAGCGGTTTCATTACTTTTCAAGAATTGATAAAAGACAGTACCTTGATTCCTTCTCAAAAAGGAGTTTACATTGTACTGAGAGAAAACATGGAAAAACCTCATTTTATGCCGAAAGGGACTGGAGGTTTCTTTAAGCAAAAAGACCCTAATATTGCGATTGCGGAATTAGAGAAGAAATGGGTAGATAATTCTTCCATCCTGTATATTGGAAAAGCAGGAGGAGAAAATAATCGTGCTACATTAAAATCTCGTATTGAACAATATATCAAATTTGGTCAGGGAAAACCTATCGGACACAAAGGAGGACGCTATATTTGGCAATTAGCAGATGCTCATTCCTTAATTGTTTGTTGGAAAACGCTGTCCGAGGAAGACCCAAGAGAAGTGGAAAGCCAAATGATTCAAGAATTCAAGAAAGAACATGAAGGGAAACGTCCTTTTGCCAATTTGAAAGATTAAGAATATGGCTATAATTGACATTGTTAAATACGAACAGCAAGAAGGGGTAATAGTGCACAAATTCCCTTCATGCGATTTACGTTGGGGAACACAATTAGTAGTCTATCCTGGACAAATCGCTTTCTTTGTAAAAGGAGGCAAGGTTTGTGATAAGTTCACTGATGGTACATATACATTGAAAACCAAGAATATTCCATTACTGAACAAGATAATTAATATCCCATTTGGCAGTGATTCTCCTTTTCAAGCAGATGTTTGGTTTGTTAATACGCTACAACGTCTTAGTTTGAAATGGGGTACTGAAACACCGATTCAACTTGAAGATCCAAAATATGAAATCATTGTTCCCGTAAGAGCCTACGGACAATATGGCTTTTGTATCAGTAATGCAGAGCTGTTTTTGTCTAGTTTTGTTGGTAATATGCCTCATTTTGATGAACAACAGTTACAATCTTATTTCAGAGGATTGTTATTAATGAAACTAACAGATATTATTGCTAAAAAAATTATCTCCGACAAAATTCCGGTTTTGGAAATCTTAACACATTTACAAGAAATTTCCACTTATTGCGAAAATGAACTTAAACCTTATTTCGCAGACTATGGAGTTGAAATCATATTATTCAATATTATTTCAATCAACATTCCAGAAAACGATGCTAGTTTAACTGAAATAAAAAAAGCTAAAAATCTTTCTGCAAGATTAAAGATTACAGGTAAAGATAATTATTCATTGGAACGTTCTTTTGATGTAATGGATAAAGCTGCTGAAAATGAAAGTGGAACTGGGGCAGCATTTATAAATGCCGGTTTAGGGTTTGGCGCATCTTTGAATATAGGAAAACATATAAATCAACAATTACTGTCAAACAGCGAAATTACTCCTCCACCAATTCCGTCCACCATATCCTATTATCTTGTTGTAAATGGAAAGCAAGAAGGACCATATACAGAACAAGAAATTCGTAATGCATTGGCTAAGGACTCCTATGTACTTAAGCTGTTAGCATGGAAAAAGGGAATGCCAGATTGGCAACCTCTTAGTACATTCCAAGAGTTTGTTGATACTGATGCAAAGAATTGTCCTCCACCCATTCCTCAATAATAAAAATACTATATTATGAGTTTAATAGATATAAAATGCCCCAATTGCGGTGCGTCAATTCAATTAGATAACAGTAGAGAAAGTGGTTTCTGCTCTTACTGTGGATCAAAAGTGCAGATTCAAGAAGCTATCAACAAAATCAAGATTGATAGGTCTGGTGATATAGAAAAATATTTATCTATAGGGTTCGCAGCTACAGAGATGGGCAATGGACAAGAAGCGTATGACTATGCCAATAAAATATTGGAAATAGACTCTCAAAATGCTGACGCTTGGGAATTAAAAATGTCGGGTATAGGATGTATGCCTGGTTACAATTGTTATCAAATGGTTGCAGCTGGTAATAAGGCTTTAGAACTCACTACCTCATCAGAAATAAGAAATAAAGTATATATAGCTCTTCTATCAATAAGTCCATTTTATCTTCAAAATGCCTATAACGAATTATTACAGGATTTACAAATACAAAAGGACTTATACGAATCTTATAGAAAATTATATCCATCAACCGCTGCAGAACGAATGCTAAAAGAGGATTTTATTTTGATGTCTACATATGAAAATATGGTTCAGATACCAACTTTACGTTTTGCCGTTCCTGATGAAGAAATAGAGAAAAACGAAGAATTTGCAGAAATAACGGTAGAAATAGCCAAAGGATGGATTACATGTGGATTGGCGTTAAATGAAAGATACAAGACTTATAATATGTATTTTTCAGATGAAGGATTGGAATATTGGAAAGATATTTTAGAAAAGATTAAACGGGGATTACCTGATAAATATTTGACACAAGAGATTAGTTCTGATAATCTTAATTTAAACCAATTACCACCTAAACCAAATACTCCAAGAAGACGAGTAAATAATTCACCTCCTAAAAACGAAGGTTGTTACATTGCAACTGCTGTTTATGGTTCTTATGAAGCACCGGAGGTAATAATTCTTCGTCAGTTTAGAGACAACACCCTGAAAAAATCTTATTTAGGGAGATGGTTCATTAAAATGTATTATTATTTAAGCCCTCCTATTGCAGAGAAATTGAAAAATGCAAAGTTCATCAACAAATTCATTCGTTCATTATTAAATAAATGGATAAAACATTTAAGGAAAAAACACTAAATGATGAGTTGATAAGTATAAATGATATAAATTCTAACAAAATGAAAGATTCTACAAATTTTATTTTGCGTATTGAAAATACAGAAAGCAATACGAATAGAAGTTTAAAGATTGTAAGTAACAGTGATTTGGAATCACTTGAACAGCATGAGATGATAGAAAAGATTATTGATTCAGTATCAATAAAAGTTCTTTCAAAATCAATAGATCTTATTGATATGCAAAGTACAAAACTATATCTATATCAGCCAGTTGAAATAGACAAAGAATTATTTTTAAAACTTTTAGAAGACAGAGATCTTATTGAAGCTAAAAGTAGTATTATATCTTGTTTGGATGAATTATCCAATGATAAGAAAAAAAGGATATTGGATGAACTCATATCACAATACACTAATATTTAATAATTGTCAACATACAAATATAATACAGTAACTACTAACCAATTCAAAGAAATATCAAAATAATGAACAACTCATTCAAACTCTTTGATCCTATGAAAGATTGTGAATCAATCCTTCCTGATCTTCCAGGAAATTACTTTATTGTTCTGCGGCCTACTTCTCAACTAGCTCCAATAAAAGTCACTCCTGAGTTCCACTATATAGATTATAATAACAATCATTATCCGATAATATACACCGGAATTAGTAACATAAGTATTAGAAAACGTGACTACTACCAACATTTTATAGGAAATAATGCGGGAAGATCAACTCTTCGTAAATCTATCGGTAGCCTAATGGGATTTTCTAAAATACCAAGAGATAAAAACAATTCTGACAATGGAAAAACTAAATTCAACGAAAATGATGAAGAAACACTGTCACAATGGATGAGAGAAAATCTATTACTGTTTTATAGTGTGGAAAACAGAAAAAAGGAACAAATAGAAACTCTTGAACAGGAATTTATAAACGATTACAATCCACCACTAAATATATTAGGGAATAAAAATTCAGTTAATAAAGAATACAGAGCATTATTAAAAACTTTGCGAAATAAGACCAACTTTAATAAATGAATGAAAGTTTTTTGCCTATCTATAAAAAACACATCTGCCACCTGCAACAAAACGCATGTAATACGCTAATTTGCAAATAGGTGTATCGTTGCAGATACCTGTGGCAGATGTGTTGTAGATAAAATATATGCAACACGTCGTATAATCAAAAAAAGCCTTGATTCCTTTATGCAAAGCTATGGGAATAATTGGAGTGTTTTACGTAGAAACGCCAGTTTCCTATCTGGGAACGGGAGTTTTAACGTAAGACTAATTTAATTCCGTCAACGGGTTTACATGGGTAACGCCCAACCTCTTATTACAACCACCGTTACATCGGTTGTGTAAATGAAGAGATCATCAATCTAGATAAATAGAACATAACTCCTATTTCTTTCATCATTTCGCTCCGTTTTACCAATTTTCATTTATCTTTGCCTCACTAATTAATTCAAGAAAAGTTATGATACTGAACGAAAGAGATGCCCGTCATGAGCATGTATTACAAGTAGCCCGCCAGATGATGACGGCTGCGCGTACTGCTCCGAAAGGAAAAGGAATCGATATTATCGAAGTGGCCCTAATCACGGATGAAGAGATTAAACAACTATCGGACACTATGATAGCTATGGTAGAAGAACACGGAATGAAATTTTTCCTTCGTGATGCCGACAACATCTTAAGTGCCGAATGTGTTGTATTGATAGGAACACGCGAGCAGACACAAGGCTTGAACTGTGGTCATTGCGGCTTCGCCACTTGTGCCGGACGCACTGAAGGAGTTCCCTGTGCATTGAACAGCATAGATGTAGGTATCGCCATAGGTTCCGCCTGCGCTACGGCAGCCGATTTTCGTGTAGACACACGTGTGATGTTCTCTGCCGGACTGGCAGCACAACGCCTGAACTTGCTGAAAGACTGCAAGATGGTAATGGCCATCCCTGTAAGTGCATCCTCTAAGAATCCGTTCTTTGACCGGAAGCCAAAGCAGGAAACAAATACGTAATGATGCGTAACAAGTATATTGACGACTGACGCAGACAATAAACTGATTTTATAAATAACTAAATAGATAATAGTCTAATGGGAATCATGGTTGGACTTCCCAGCCCAAGTGGCTCGGAGAAAGATTTGCAGTTGAATTTCGGCAAAAACATGACCGTGCAGGTAGAAATGAGAGCACCTCATTTGCCCGCCGAATGGCATATGCAGAGTGGTATACAGTTGACATGGCCACACGCCGGTACAGACTGGGCATACATGCTGGCAGAAGTGCAAGAGTGTTTTATAAACATAGCCAGAGAAATAGCGAAGCGAGAGTTACTACTGATTGTCACTCCCGAACCGGAAGAAGTGAAAAAACAGATAGCCGCTACCGTCAACATGAGTAATGTCCGCTTTCTGGAATGTGCCACCAATGACACATGGGCACGCGACCACGGAGCTATCACCATGATAGACACCGGCACCCCTTCCCTGCTCGACTTTACATTCAACGGCTGGGGACTGAAATTTGCTTCCGAACTGGATAATCAAATCACCAAACAAGCGGTAGAAGCCGGAGCCTTGAAAGGCCAGTATGTAGACCACCTCGACTTCGTTCTCGAAGGAGGCTCCATCGAAAGCGACGGAATGGGCACACTGCTCACTACCTCCGAATGTCTGCTTTCTCCCCAGCGGAACGGGCGACTGAACCAGGTAGAGATAGAAGAATACCTGAAATCAACCTTCCACCTGCAAAAGGTTCTTTGGTTAGACCACGGCTATCTTGCCGGTGACGACACCGACAGCCACATCGACACCCTGGCACGTTTCTGTTCTACCGACACCATTGCTTACGTGAAATGCGACGACAAAGAAGACGAACACTACGAAGCATTACTTGCAATGGAGGAACAACTGAAAACATTCCGCACCTTAGCAGGAGAACCCTATCGCCTGTTAGCCTTACCGATGGCGGACAAGATCGAAGAAGACGGCGAACGCCTGCCCGCAACTTACGCCAACTTCCTGATTATGAACGAAGTTATTCTCTACCCGACATACCATCAGCCGGCGAATGACCAAAAAGCAAGAGAAGTGTTACAACAAGCATTTCCAGAACATCAGATAATCGGAATAGACTGCCGTGCCCTGATTAAGCAACACGGTTCTCTGCATTGTGTCACCATGCAATACCCATTGGGAGTTATAAAATAACAAATGAATCAATCAAGTAATTATTCATCATGAAAAAGATAAAAGTCGGAATCATCCAACAATCCAATACCGCAGATATTCGGGTCAACCTGATGAACCTCGCAAAGAGTATCGAGGCTTGCGCTGTTCACGGTGCGCAACTGATTGTGCTTCAAGAGCTACACAATTCACTTTATTTCTGCCAGACAGAAAACACCAACCTGTTTGATCTGGCTGAACCTATTCCCGGACCATCCACAGGCTTTTATTCCGAGTTGGCAGCCGCCAATAAAGTAGTCCTTGTCACCTCTCTTTTTGAGAAACGTGCCCCCGGACTATATCATAACACCGCTGTTGTGTTCGACCGCGACGGAAGCATTGCGGGAAAATACCGGAAAATGCATATTCCCGATGATCCGGCTTACTACGAGAAATTCTATTTCACTCCCGGAGACATCGGTTTTGAACCTATTCAAACCTCTTTAGGAAAGCTGGGCGTACTGGTATGCTGGGATCAATGGTATCCGGAAGCTGCCCGCCTGATGGCACTGAAAGGTGCGGAACTTTTAATTTATCCTACCGCCATCGGCTGGGAAAGCAGTGACACGGACGACGAAAAAGCCCGCCAACTCAACGCCTGGATTATTTCGCAGCGTGCCCACGCCGTTGCCAATGGTCTTCCTGTCATCTCCGTCAACCGTGTAGGACACGAGCCCGATCCTTCCGGACAGACAAACGGCATCCTATTTTGGGGAAACAGTTTCGTAGCAGGACCGCAAGGAGAATTCCTGGCACAAGCCGGAAACGATCATCCGGAAAACATTGTAGTGGAAATAGATATGGAACGCTCGGAAAACGTCCGCCGTTGGTGGCCTTTCCTCCGTGATCGTCGGATTGACGAATACGAAGGACTTACCAAACGCTTCCTCGACTAAAGTTCACTACTGAAAGTTATTGCAGAAGTTCTCTATATAAAGTTTATTACCTAAAGAAAATAAGAAAGGATATTCAGTAAATATCCCTACAATAAGAAAATAAGAAGGGCACAGAGTTAAAATCTAAATTAAAAACTCCGTGCCCTTCCTATATATTATATTTAATAACTATTTCATTGAAAAGTTATTTTCTTGTTGGCTAGGAAATTAGCTCCTCCATAAATAAACAATCCCAAGAATTGAGCCAGATATTCATTCACGTCCAGTCCTTCTACCAATAAGATAAGAAATAAAAACTGTGCGGTGTAAGCCACGGCAAAAGCAGAACAAAAGAGCAGTATCTGTTTCCAGATACTATTCTTTTTATTTTCTACGGGGAATATCCAGTATTTGCACCAGATAAAGTTATGGGTTTGAGCTATCAGATACGCTGTTATATTAGCCACCATATAGTCGCCGTCAAATGACATTTCTTTCATCATTAACCATACAACCAACGCCATAATCAAAGCGTTCATTGTACCGATGACTATAAAACGGAATATGCGTACAGATTCTTTCACTCGCCCTCTTTCAGATCAACGATCAAATTCAGTTCATCAAGCTGGCTCTGGTCGATTGCAGACGGTGCGTCCAACATTACATCACGTCCGGAATTATTTTTCGGGAACGCAATGCAGTCGCGTATAGAATCCAATCCTGCAAACAAAGACACCCAGCGGTCGAGACCGTATGCCAAACCACCGTGAGGAGGTGCACCATACTTAAAGGCATTCATAAGGAAGCCAAACTGTGCCTCTGCCTTCTCCGGAGTGAATCCAAGAATCTCGAACATCTTCGCCTGTAATTTCGCATCGTGGATACGGATAGATCCGCCGCCAACTTCCACACCGTTGATTACCATATCATAAGCATCTGCACGTACAGCTGCCGGGTCAGTGTCCAACATCGGAATGTCTTCCTCTTTCGGATGAGTAAACGGATGATGCATAGCCATCAGACGGCCTTCCTCTTCGCTCCATTCGAACATCGGGAAGTCAATCACCCAAAGGCAAACAAACTTATTCTTATCACGCAATCCCAATTGAGTACCCATTTCCAGACGAAGCTCGCAAAGTTGTTTACGTGTTTTCATTGCATCGTCGCCAGACAGAATCAGAATCAAATCACCCGGTTTAGCGCCGAATGCCTCTTTCATTTGCTGGAGCACTTCCTGTGTATAGAATTTATCTACACTCGATTTCACCGTTCCGTCTGCTTCCACACGGGCATAAACCATTCCTTTCGCGCCAATTTGCGGTCTCTTTACGAATTCGGTCAATGCATCCAGTTGCTTACGGGTATAAGTCGCAGCACCTTCGGCGCAGATACCACCCACATAAGCCGCATTATCGAATACAGAGAATCCGTGACCTTTCATGATATCCATCAGTTCCACGAATTTCATGCCGAAACGCAAATCCGGTTTGTCGCTACCATAATATTTCATGGCGTCTGCCCAAGACATACGTTGGAATGGTTCATTTAATTCCACGCCACGAAGAGTCTTAAACAAATGTTTGGCCATTCCTTCAAAAGTAGTGATAATATCTTCTTGCTCAACGAAGCTCATTTCACAGTCGATCTGCGTAAATTCCGGCTGACGGTCGGCACGCAAGTCTTCGTCGCGGAAACATTTCGCAATCTGGAAGTAACGGTCGAAACCGGAAACCATCAACAACTGCTTCAAAGTCTGTGGAGATTGCGGAAGTGCGTAGAACTGTCCCGGATTCATGCGTGACGGCACCACGAAGTCGCGTGCGCCTTCAGGAGTAGAACCGATCAAAACGGGCGTTTCCACTTCGATGAAACCCAGACTATCCAGATATTTGCGAACTTCAATTGTCATCTTATGACGCAGTTCCAGGTTGGAACGTACAGAGTTACGGCGTAAGTCCAAGTAACGGTATTTCATGCGGATATCATCACCCCCATCCGTGTTATCTTCGATAGTGAACGGAGGAGTCATGGCAGTATTTAGTACGTCCAGTTCGGAAACAATGATTTCAATATCTCCGGTAGGAATGTTTGCATTCTTGCTGAAACGTTCATTAACCGTTCCTGTCACTTGAATGACGAACTCACGTCCCAATTTATTAGCACGTTCACAGAGTTCAGCATTAATTTCTTCATTAAAAACCAATTGGGTAATTCCGTAACGGTCGCGAAGGTCAATGAAAGTCATCCCTCCCATTTTACGGCTGCGCTGTACCCATCCGGACAGCGTGACTTGTTTGTTTACATCAGAGATTCTAAGTTCTCCACATGTGTGCGTTCTAAACATATATTTTTTTATTTAAACGATTATCACTCGCGTTTTTATTTTGATCGAACCAAAACTGCGCAAAAGTACGCAATAATTTGTAATTCGCTGTCAGTATTCCGTTATTTTATCAGACTTTCTTTGTCAGTTTTTTCAATATTTTCTTGTTTCTATCCGTTATATTGTCGACGATGGCTTCATTCATCAATTTGATACCATTCATATATTCCTGCGCTCTTTGGAGCACATTGGCCGCGTCTTTTTCCGATGCTCGCGGCACTACCACGCGCAATCCCCTTTGAATCAGTTGAATATTTACATTGGCATCCGTTTCCATGGGGTCACCATCAAAATGCACGACGCCCGGAGTAGTCCGGCGGATGCACAACTGCTTGCAGCGGAAAGTCTTGATACGGCTATTCTGATCGATTGTTTTATTGAATAATTGAAAGGCTAATGAAGGAACATCCAAAACGGTGAACGGCTCAAGAATGGTCACATCCAGCAAACCATCCGTCAGGGTAGCTTGTGGTGCGATATAAGCATTGTTTCCGTATTGCGACGCGTTTCCGCAGGCAATCAGGAAGGCTTTATACTTGGAGACTCCATTTTCCGTTTCCAGTTCGTACGTTTCCGGCTCATATTTAAGACTTTCCTGCAAGGTTTTCTCCAGATAAGTCAATACCCCCCGTTTACCGGCATGTGCAAACTTCAGACTGACAAACGCGTCGAATCCCACTCCGCAAGTGCAGAAAAAATCCGTACCGTTGATCTTACCATAATCTATCACGTCCATGCAACCTTCGTTCAGCACTTCCAATGCTCTCTTCGGTTCCATCGGTATATGCAGATGTCTCGCCAGTCCATTGCCCGATCCGCAGGGAATAATTCCCAATGCGGTATCAGTATGCACCAACGAACGAGCTATTTCATTGATCGTTCCGTCCCCACCGATAGCCACTACTATATCTGTTTTCTCTTCGGCAGCTTTAGCAGCTATTTCTACGGCATGACCGGCTCTTTCCGTATACACTACTTCCCAAGAGTATCTCGCCTTGTCTATTTTTTCGTCCAGCAAGTTAAGAATCAATTCTTTACTTTGTGTTCCCGAAATAGGATTGACGACGAATTTTATTTTTTTCATTCTTTCGTTCATGCTATTCTTGTCGATTGTAGACGACAAAAGTAATATAAATATCTTAAATTTTAATCTATTAGAGGTTTCTAATCACATGTGAGCAACTTTTTTCTCTTAAAAAGAACAGATAAAAGCAAATTTTGTTATCTTTGCCCCCTGTTTTTAAACACTTGTTAAGATAAAAAGATGTAAGATCGTCAGCGAACGATCTGAGTATGAGTATAAAAATTATAATTCATGGGATTATTACAAGAGAAGTTAGCTAAGTACGACCTGCCACAAAAGTTTATGGCACAGGGCGTTTACCCATATTTCCGTGAGATAGAAGGAAAGCAGGGTACAGAGGTAGAAATGGGCGGACACGAAGTGTTGATGTTCGGTTCCAATGCATACACTGGCCTTACGGGAGATGAAAGAGTAATTGAAGCAGGTATCAACGCCATGCATAAATATGGTTCCGGTTGCGCAGGCTCGCGCTTCTTGAATGGTACGCTTGACTTGCACGTTCAGTTGGAAAAAGAACTGGCTGCCTTTGTAGGCAAAGATGAAGCGCTCTGCTTCTCAACCGGTTTTACTGTGAATTCCGGAGTTATTCCTGCTTTGACAGACCGCAATGACTATATCATTTGCGATGACCGCGACCACGCATCTATCGTAGACGGCCGTCGTCTCTCCTTCTCTCAACAATTAAAATATAAGCATAACGATATGGTGGATCTGGAAAAGCAACTTCAAAAGTGCAACCCGGATTCAGTGAAACTAATCATAGTGGACGGTGTGTTCTCTATGGAAGGCGATTTGGCAAACTTGCCCGAAATCGTACGCTTGAAACATAAATACAACGCTACTATCATGGTAGACGAAGCTCACGGCCTGGGCGTATTCGGAAAACAAGGACGTGGTGTCTGCGACCATTTCGGTCTGACTCACGAAGTTGATTTGATTATGGGTACTTTCAGCAAATCACTGGCTTCCATCGGCGGATTTATCGCTGCTGATTCTTCTATCATCAACTGGCTACGTCACAACGCACGTACTTATATTTTCAGCGCATCCAACACTCCGGCTGCCACTGCATCTGCTCTCGAAGCTCTCCACATCATCCAGAATGAACCGGAAAGACTTGAAGCATTGTGGGAAGCTACCAACTATGCATTGAAACGTTTCCGTGAAGCTGGCTTTGAAATCGGCGCAACAGAATCACCTATCATCCCTCTTTACGTACGTGACACGGAAAAAACTTTCATGGTTACTAAAATAGCTTTTGATGAGGGTGTATTCATCAATCCGGTTATTCCGCCGGCATGTGCGCCACAAGATACTTTGGTGCGTGTAGCATTGATGGCAACTCATACGAAAGACCAGATTGACCGTGCCGTAGAAAAGCTAACCAAGGCATTTAAAGCACTGGATATTTTATAATCTACAAAGAATAGCTCACTCTTATCGGGTGAATAAAATAAAGCCTGACACAAATCAATGTGCCGGGCTTTTATTTTATCTCCCTCTAACAGGAAATCGAACTATAAACGGAGGAGCCTCTGCTTACTTCCACCTCTTTCCCCCGATGCATCCTCTTCTTTACTAAAGAGCAGCTTCGCAAATTCTTTGGCAGAACAAACCACCGAAAGTCTCCCGAATCCTTTAACACGATGATTAGTCTGGGTAGCAGAGGATGATTTATCCTCTGCTACCCAGACTATTTGTATCCGGATTTAACTCCTTAACAGCCTCTTTGACCGCTTTATAAGTCGGCTTGCGATATACCTCCGCCTGTTGAACAGGGACAATTTCATTCACCATTCTTTCATATCCTTTTTGCTCTAACAAGTGTACTTCTTTTTCACCTGTTTCTTTTTGTTTTCTTGTTTTCATAAGGCTTTTCATTTTAAAATTCTTATTTATAAAACAGAAAACACCGAAGGAAAGTTCATACCCACAGATGATATATGTACAGGGAAACCACGCCCAAATATACCACTATAACTTGTTCATTCCTGCACTGTTTTGAATAAAATAATGGAGTATTCTGAAAACGTTGTGGTAAATTTGAAAAAGACGATTGAGTTTTTAAGATTCCCCGTTATCTTTTTATTATAAGATATGGGTCAAGGGTGAGGGGTGGTGAGGGTAGATTTATAACCTTTTATTTTATTATTTTCTATACTATCTCCTTTTTTATCTATAAAA